>JAPOZO010000077.1 GCA_026706025.1 Candidatus Poribacteria bacterium | reverse complement strand
GTTCCGTTGGCTCAGGTTCCGTTGGTTCCGGTTCCGTTGGCTCAGGTTCCGTTGGACCAGCCACCAGCAACATCGCGAGTTCGTCAATCGCGTCTACATCCGCAAGCACGGATTGCACTAATGGATCACTGAGGAGTGCTTGGAGGTCCTCATCTTCTTCCAGCAGTGTTATAAATTGCGGATCTATGTCTGGAGCGACTGTTAATAAGATACTCGGAGTCGCAACGACAGTATCAATAATCGCGGGGTTGGCACTTAAAATGTCTTGAATCTGATCTGATTTCAACCCCTCCAGAACCTGTGGCAAGACCGCCTGAATATCCTCACGTTGAAGCAAGTCGCTGTATTCTGCCTGTACCTGCTCGGCGAGAGAGGCTTCCTCTTCTTGCCCGAAAACCGCGTTCGGAATTGCGGTGTAAAAAACACACAATGTAAAAATCAAAAAACAAACGAGTGATGTTCGTTTTTTCATTAACTCATCCTCCTCGTTAAGTCTGCGCGCTCGCAAGACTAAGTACTGAGTTTCTTAGATGGGCAAGCGAGAATACGACAAAGACGACCGGGGTATGATGTTTGCCCATCCAATTAACATCTTACCAACGAGCATTAAAATTTCCCGATACCGATGTAGCCGTAGGATAGGGTTGGTATAACCTAAGGCACAAGTCAAAAACATAAGGAAAGGGGCATCTAACTTCCATGTTCGACCCTGCGGGAATTTTTCTATTATTTTAGCAAAAAGTAGCAAAATTAAGCAAGCATTTAATCGTTACGTGCCAGAGAGATTAGCATTACAGGCGCGAAACCTGTAACCAGAATCGTCCTGCAGTTACGTGATGTTTTATGCAATCGGTAAAAATTGTTCCCGCCGCATCGGTATATCATCGATTAAATTGCAGTCCGCTTATATATGATACCACAATTAACAAAACATGTCAAACCAAAACCTGAATTTTAAACGGAGAATTCTGACGATTTTAATCAGAAATCAACAATCTATTTGACATATTACCAGAAAACTCTTAAACTGTCAAGAAAAAATAGCATTTAAGGAAAAACGCCCATGTTAACTGCATCTGAAAAAGCACAACTTGATCAGTACGGTTTCCTACTTCTGGAAAACCTGATACCGCTGGATACGACTGCACACCTTCGGGAGCGTGCTCTGACACTCGCTGCGGCAGAGCAAGAAACCGGTAAAAGCCACACATACCTCGCGAATGGCAGCGCACAACGCGTCTGGAACCTCGTTGGCAAAGGCGAGATTTTTGAAGAGGCAATCCAACAGCCGAAGATGCTTGCCGCGATGGAGCATCTACTCGGTGCCGATTGCACGTTGAGTTCCTTTACAGTGAACGTGCTTTACCCCGGCGCGCCGGATGCCGGTCTCCATATCGATTATCCACTGTCTGCCCTGCCGACACCACGTCCGAGTTTTCCACTCGTTGCTAACAGCGTCTGGTTTTTAGATGACTGGACGCTTGAAAATGGAGCCACCAGTTGTGTGCCGGGGAGCCACGAAAGGCTTGAGGCACTGCCTGAATCGGGTGTTGAATATACCGACGAGTTGCAAATCTGTGGGCCGCGGGGATCCGTCCTAATTGTTAACGGTGCAATATGGCACGGTTCTTCAAAAAATATAACGAATGAACCGCGCGTCGGGTTACTCGGTTTTTTCTGCCGTTCTATCTTGAAACCACAACAAGCACACCTCAGATTGGTATCTGATGAAGTTATCGCGCGCGCCACACCGACACTAAAACGGTTGCTCGGTTTCGATTCACAACCAAATATAAATATGTAATGCCTTGTCAACTTTGAACTTGAGATCAGGTTCGTAGTAGTGCGATTCATCGCACGTCGATAACGGGCAATGAATTGCCCTACTACCAACCAAGTCCTCTCGCAATTTCAAGGTGGACGAAGCAGTAAGGCCATTTTCACCCATCAAGGAATGATGTGCGTTTTCTCTGCCATCAATATTCGCTTGGGTTCGGGAGTATCGGGTGTCAACTGATATATTAAGCGCGCTTTAATTGTGTCGCCGGTTGTGGCGGATGCCATATCAAAAGCGTAAGCCCTATTTTCGTTTGGAAGCAGTCGGTTCTCATTCTCGGCAGAAATTGAGATGCGCTGCTTTTGACGTTCCATGCCATCTGGAGCGAGCCTTGTCACCTCAAGCACGATAGTGCGCAATGTCCCTCCCGGTAAGATATGTCCCGTCTGACTCCGAAGTTTCACATCCGCTTTTCCGTCTGCGTATCCAAGTTGAAGGGTTGCTGCACGTTTGAGTTGTGCGACGCTGCGACTGCCGCGCCATGTATGTTTTCTGCCTTTGATGGCTTCATGGCTCGTTGTGCTTTGCAAGCGCGTCACAACCGGCATGTGACATGTCGCGCAACTCGTATCACCCTCGGCGAATTTGCTATTTAGGAAGCTGGAAACCTGGTCATGCTCAGGAACGCTTTGTTGACCGTGACAGGTACCACAGAGTACTGTCGGTTCGGTATAGATAGGATTGGTAACGTTAGTATGGAAATAGGTTTCCGCACTTGCTGCCGGTCCATTCATTGCACCGTGTGCATCGAGGTGACAGACAAGACACGAGACACCCGCCTCCCGTTGTGTGTCCCTCAACTTCGGCATTTTCCCAATACCTGTCATGAGAATCGGTTGCGGGGCATGGCACTGATCGCATTTTGTTTGCCTATCGGCGACCTGTTTTGCGGCAGCCTGATAGATTTCGTCAACCCATGCCTTGGCGTGCATCGAACTCTCCCATTCCCTCCAGATAGCAGGGTGGCAGCTTTTACACTTACCGTCCTGAAATCCTTGATATGCCTCTATCACGCGATGTGTATTGTCATCAGCACGCAGCGTAAGGTTAACAGTGAATATAATGAATACGCATCCGAACAGTCCGAAACTTATGCCGATGATACCCCAGCATATTGCTTTACAATTCATCGCGATGCCTCACAAAGAGCATCTAAGAGTGAAATCGCTGCGGTCTCCCCGCTTCGGATACAGTCGGGGATGCCTATACCGTGGTAACCATTTCCTGCGAGAGCGAGTCCTGGCAACTCGCTCGTGAGCCGTTCTATATCATCGACAACATCTTGGTGCCCTACCTGATATTGCGCCATTGCTTGTGTATGTTTGTTAACAGTGGCGAATAGGGGTGGGTGTTCAATTCCGAGGAGCGGTGTTAAATCTGTTTGACACAATTGAATAAGGTCGGCGTCGGTGTTTTTAGAAGTGGGTTCACCAACGAAGGCACGTAACAAGATGTGTTCTTCTGGCGCGCGGTTCTCAAATTTGACACTACTAAACGAGCACCCGATAAGCGATAGGTTTTCCGTAGCGGGGACAACGAATCCCATGCCGTCTAACGGGTGTGTAACATCTGTACGGCGGAACGCTAAATTAACCGTTGCAGAAGAGGCGTACGGAATCTCATTGAGTTTGGTGGCGAGTGGATTTGATACGTTCCGGACAAGCGCGCTTGTTTGCACGGCTGGAAGTGCGATGCAGAGAAATTCCGAATTCAAGGTTTCTCCAGTGGAGAGCGCAACACGCCATCCTGCACCATCGTTATCTTCCTGGATACTTTCCACATAGGTATTTAATCTAATATTATCGGATAAGATGTCAGTGAGCGTATCAATTAATTGCTGCATTCCTGATTTGAATGACAGAAAGAGACTATAACGGGGGCCGCTGGTGTCTTGGCTGGTTTCAGCCGCCTGCTTTCTTTGTGCGCGGAGTGCTTTGATAATGCTCCCGTGTGCCTTTTCCATCTCCAAGAATCTTGGAAAGGTTGCCTTTAGGCTCAAATTTTCGGCATCCGAGGTATAGATACCCCCGATCATAGGTTGGGCCATTCGTGTAAAGGCTTCGTTGCCGAGACGCCGCCTGACGAAATGCGCAACGGCTTCATCTATGTCTCTTTCTCGGCGCGGAATAAACAGGTCTAACGCCATCCGTAACTTACCGTGCCAACTGAAGAGAGGGGTCTTTAGAAACGGTTTCAGAGACCCCGGTGCCATCATGTAAAAGCCCTCTGGGACCGGGTGTAATATGCCTTTCCGAGTTACGAAACTTCGTCGGACCTTTGGGTTCGTGCCGATGAATTGATCCGCGATACCGAGTTCTTCGCAGAGAGCCTTTGCCGCCGGTTTTGTGGAGATAAAAGCATCGGGACCGTGCTCAATGAGGAATCCGTCTCGGTGTTCGGTCTGGATAACACCACCAACGCGTCCGGTCGCCTCAAGGAGCGCGACATCAAGCGGGATATTACGCTGTGCAGCCTCGCGTTGTAAGCGATAGCACGCGGCTAACCCTGTGATGCCCCCTCCAATAACAATAGCGCGTTTCCTATCAGAGTTTTCCGGCATAAGACCCGTTCATCCTAAATAATTTCGTTGATAGTGTTGTATCTTTAGCCATCGCTGGTAGCATATAGGCACGCGAAATCAGGAAGACAGTCTCTATCTACTTCTCAGATTTTTCACACACAAAGTCTGCTAACATGTTGATGAATTTGGGATGGTCACCGACCGTTCCCGCCCGAATAAAATCAATTCCACACGCTTCCGCTGTCTCGGCTGCCTCTATGTCAAGATCATAGAGCACCTCAACGTGATCACAAAGAAAGCCGATCGGTGAGGCGACGACGGTGTCAACGCCTTCTTCCTTTCGGGTTTTAAGCCAATCGTTGATATCAGGCTGTGTCCACGGGATGGGACTATTTTCTACTTCGCTTTGGTATGCCAAGCCGAATTGAGCTTTTTCGAGTTCCTGGGCGACCGCTTCGCCGGTACTTCCAAGCTGTTGTGTGTACGGTGAATTATCCGCTGCTGCTTGAGGAATCGCGTGTGCTGTGAAAACAAGTGCGGCATGTTCTAACTTATCACCACATGCCGTTTTGATAATCTCAGCGATGGCACCGATGTAGCCTTTACGTGTATACCACGGGTCAAGATAGTCAATCGTCGGTTTTTCACCATCAACCGCGTCAATTCCTTTTTTCACTGTCTGTTGATACCACTCCCAACTGAATTGAGATTGGTGGGGTGCCATGATAATGCCGAGTATTTTACGGTGTCCTTTTTCTGCCATTTCAGCGATGACTTCTTTTAAATAAGGTGTCCAATGCCTGAATCCTGCATAAACAGGAAGCGGAAGATTGCGTGCTTTTAATGCGTTTTCTAAAGCGTCGGCTTGTTTAAAAGTCAATTCGTTGAATGGCGAAAATCCGCCTAATTTTATGTAATGCGTTGAGATGTCTTTTACACGTTCTCTCTGGGATTCAGTTGTCCCAGCAATTCCTTCAACAAAGCAATAAGCTTCACCGGGACATGCGTCGAAATCGTATTTCTGACAGCATCCGGGTGTGGGTCCCCCAAATGCAACGAGTAAGACACTGTCGTATCTCATTATTAATATGCCTCCTACGCCATATTGGCTAATTGTGCTGGCATGAACCGAGCATCGGCAGCGATCGCTTTCGCGAAAGCTTCACGTGCCAACGTCTCATCGCCATTTGTGCGATGTGCGAGTCCGATGGAAAAGTATGCTTGTGCAAGTTGTGTACCCTGCAGTCCGTTGACAAGCGCCTGATAAATAGATGCCAACCCTGTTTTTGTTTCATCGCCGTTGCGGTAAGCAGAAAGGATGTGGTTGTAGCCGCGCAAAAGGTGTGCCGGTGCGTAATCGGGGTCCAATTCAAGTGCGGTATTGAGTGCCTTTTTTGCCTCAACGAAAAAGTCGCCCTTCTCAAGGACGCTTGACACGGTGCGGGACGCTTGCGTGACTAAATTTGCGTATGCTGTCCATGCGTCTGGAAGATTAGAAAATTTTTCGGTTGCGGTTTTCAAGATAGCGATTGCTAAACCGAAATCATTGCCTTCCGCGACCTCTTCGGCGGTT
Source organism: Candidatus Poribacteria bacterium (assembly GCA_026706025.1). Taxonomy (NCBI): domain Bacteria; phylum Candidatus Poribacteria; species Candidatus Poribacteria bacterium. The sequence goes on along the minus strand of JAPOZO010000077.1, from coordinate 71,404 downwards.
TCTCGGTACGCTTCAAATTCTTCAAGTTCGTGTGTTTTTTCGTGAAGTTTTTGAGTACCCGCAGCTGGAATAGCCGAAGGTTTCAGGTGTTGCCATCCGGGTTCCGGATCGTCAATCAATCCACGGTACACCCTTAAAATCGCATAACGAGGTGTTCCCCAAACTTCAGCGATCGACCGAATCCATTCAGGGAAGTTAGTTTCCATATCAGCGATCAGTTCGGCTAAAGACATACCTTGTTCGAGGCGTTTTCGGACTTCCGTTAGGAAATAGGACTCTATCTGGAGTAACAGATCTATTTCAGCGTCTTGTGCTAAAGGCCCGTGTCCCGGTAGCACACATTTGGGTGCGTATGTCCGCAGCTCATTAATTGTATTAATCCAATCGTGGTTCGCCATGAGCCCTTCATTCATGACAGGTTGCCCAAAGATCGGAAAACTCCCTGTCATCACGGTGTCCCCAGAGACGATACAATTTTCTGCGGGAATTCTGACAGCAGTGGCATCGTCTGTTTCTGCCTTTCCTAAATGAACGAGATGTAGGGGTTGATTCCCTAAATCAAGCTCGGTTTCGTGTGCGAATGTCTGCTGCGGAAGGAAGGGGGGATCACCGAGCGTGAAACCCCGAGATCGGAGGAATGCTTCTTGCCGTGGTGATCTATTCACCATGAATTCTTTTGTCATCTCGCGTGCGACGACAGTTGCGCCTGCCTGATGGAAAATAGTGTTTCCGTTCGTATGATCCCAATGATAGTGTGTGTTAATCGCATACAAAATCGGTTTGTCTGTGACAGTACGGATGGCGTTGTACAGCCGTCGCGCCATCATTTGGTTTACTTGTGTATCAATTACCGCCACGCCGTTATCTCCAATGATAATAGAAGAGTTGACAATATTGCGAAAGAGATAGACCCGTTCTGTTACTTTAACGAGCTGTCCGTATTGACGTGGTGCGAAAGGGTTTTCTGTAATGTTTCTCATTTATATCCCTACAGCGTTTTTGCGATATTTACAAAATGTTTAACGTTTTCAAAAGGCGTATCTCTATGGAGTCCATGACTCAAATTCAATATATGCCCTGTTTTCCCGCCCTGTTTTAAGCAGGATTTGACTGCCGTCGTAATGTCATCGGGTGTCCCGTCGCGGAGTATATCGTTATCTACATTTCCCTGAAAAGCGACGGTGCCGTCAGTCTCAGCTTTGGCTTTGCTAAGGTCGACACATTTTCCTACACTCAATACATCAGCACCACTTTGGTGCATTAAATCGAGATAGTTACACTCTTTTGCGAAGAGTATTCCGGGTGCCTCTGGACTGAGTTCAGCGAAAATCTTCTGGTGATAGGGAAATGCAAACTCTTTATAGATGTCTCTCGTCAAGACATCCGCGATGGACTCGAAAAGTTGGACGACCTGAACGCCCTCGCTAATTTGGTAGTTTAAATAATTAACGGTCATCTCCGCCAATTTGCTCAGCAAACGATGCAAGAGTTCAGGAGTTTCCTCAATCATTTGGAAAACAGGGACCGCCTTTTCCGATACGCCGGTACCGCGTTTGATAGGACTTTCCCCTGCAATGAGGAAAAATGCAAGCGTCAAAGGGGCACCCGCAAACCCGATGAGCGGTAGTTCTTCATTCAGGGTTTCGCGGAGTTTGCGAATGACATTTCCTGTGAATTCTAATTGCGATGAGGGTTCATCAACGGGTCGGAGTGCGTCTACTTGTGTTTGCGTCCGAATCGGCGGGCTTAAAATGGGGCCTGGGTCAAACCGAAAATGCGCGCCCATCGGTGCAAGCGGGGTGAGAATGTCTTTGTAGACGATGACGGCATCAACGCCAATGCGTTTTGGTAGAAGTGAAATTTTAACTGCCGACTCGACATCGGTGTGAGACATTGGTGCCGGACAGGTTCGGAAGAGCCGTTCCAAGGGCAGGTTCAGCTCTTGCCGAATCTGCCGATAAAGCGGGTCTGATCTGCCTGCCTGCCGCATCATCCATACAGGTACACGTTCCACCGGCAAACATCGCGCTGCGCGAAGAAGTAAGTCGTTTTTTAATTGCTGTTCCATACTGACAGAGATTACCTCTTCAATGCGCCTTCAAATTGCCCCATGTCGTTGCTAATTTGCCTGTAGGCTCTACAGGTGCGACTCCCAGAGTTTTGCCAACACCGTCTTCCATAATCATCTTCAGATCTGCTTCGCTTAGCGTATCGCTAAACATCGCCACATCGTCAATAATCCCTTTGAAATAACCGCCATCACATCCGTGTCCTGCTGGACACAGCCCACTTCCGATGAGTAACCCCTTTTCGGGTGCGCCGACTTTATTCGGACCCTTTGACTTAAATTCGCCATCAATATAGAGTTCATATTCAGTTCCGTTATAGATACCGGCAATGAAGTACCACGCATCTGGTTTATTAAGAGGTGTCGTTGTGGCTGCACAGCCAGCTTGGCAGCTTTTGAATTCAAAGTTACCGGCGTTCCAAAATTCAAACCACCAATTCGCACCGCCTCCGTCCCCTGGATTCCCGTTTGCGATGACGAGCGTAGCGGAACCTTTCCCCGCGGGATTATTGCCGCCGACTGCTGTCGGATACATCCAAAAAGTAACGGTGAATTTTTCTGGATTAAATAGCGGAGAAGGCGCGATTTCGACGTAGTCATCTTTTCCATCAAATACGACTGCCTGTCCGAATTGTCCATCTTCCCATTTCGCACCCTCCATGAGTTCACCATCATTATCGTTCCCCGATAAGTCCTTTGCGGTTTTTCCATTACCTTCATCGAAAAGCCAGATGCCAGCAACCGTCTTCGGATCAATCTTGGCAGTGGTCGCTGTAACGCAACAGAGTGCGATGAATACGACCCCGATGCCTATCAGCACCCGGGATGGTATTGGCACATTAACGAAGAGTCTTATGAGAGATCTCACTGTGAAATGTCCTTCCTCTGATGTCGTTCCAAGAGTTGTCGTAGTTTGGCGAAACTTTTAACGTTTTTCATAATTCTACCGCTCTCTCGCTCCTCAAGATAGAGAAGAAAGCCCATAGTATAAAGGCTGAGCAAAAACAGCAGAAATCCTATGGCGCATCGCCCGATTGCCCAATAATTGGCTTGAAAACTGAGGTAGGGGGTGACAGTTACGGTCTCGCTGTTGGCATCGGGTGAATCCTGTTCAGGCCACTCTACGGAAATAAAGTCACCCCACCCCGTTATCCCAAGTGACAGAAAAGCGATCGAAAGGACAAAAACGATGAAAAACGGGATACCCATGTTACATACCGGTTAATCAGAGACCTTTATCAATCCCTTAGTGCAGGCATCTTCGCGGTTGCGGACCTTTGTTATCCCTTCAACAAGCGATTCAAGCGGGAACTCGTGGCTGATGATTTTATCCATGTTGACATCACCACTCGAAATGAGTTGAACCGCCTCTTCCCATGTATCGGGTGCCAGCCAAGAGAACCTGATTGTTTTATCCATGAGGATCGTATCAAGAATAGGCACCTGCATCACATCTGTGTCGCCGGGGAGTCCGAAAATAACGACGGTTGCGTGCCGACCGGTAACGTCCAATGCAGTGTGAATTGCGTCAAGTGAACTGGTAGCCGTAATTGCACGGTCCGCCAATTCACCGTTATTGAGTTCCTGAATTGTAGCACCCAGATCTTCAACGTAGTGTGGAGAGTTCGTATCGCTGACATTGACGACGACGTCTGCTCCGAGTTCCTTACCGCAATCCAAACGATAATCACGAGTTCCGACAAGCAGGACGTTTTTCAAGCCGCGGCTCTTCAATACTTGCACCATCATCAAACCGATAGGTCCCGGTCCAAAGACAACGGCAGTCTGTCCTTCTTCAGCATTGAGGTTGTTGACAGCGTAGAGTCCGCATGCAAGCGGTTCTGTTAACGCGCCTTGATCATAAGTAACATTATCGGGTAATTTGACAGTCCAGCGATAATCAGAGACTGCGTACTCGGCGAATCCGCCATCAACACCGACACCTAAAACGCGTTTTTCAGGACACAGGTTAGATAAACCTTTCTTGCTCCAAAAGGAGTCTGGGTTTGATTGGACAGGATTGACGACAACGCGGTCACCGACTTTAAATCCGCCGGTTGCGCCTGCTTCACTGCCGACTTCGACGACTTCGCCAGTAAATTCGTGACCAAGGATAAGGGGGCCTTTCCCGTCGTCTGTTTCAAGCGAACTGTTACCAAAATAATATGCGACATCCGAACCGCAGATACCTACCGAGCGTACTTGAACTAACAGATCATTATCACCAGGTTCCGGTACAGATCGGTCTTCAAGGCTCATTGATTCGGGTTCATAAAAGATTTGGGATTTCATATTATGTGCCTCCTAAAGGTCTTTAATGGTTGTAGTTATTTTAGCACGTCCGATTTTAATTTACAACAGATTTTAAGTGAGATTCCTATCACGACACTCTACCGCAAATAAGGAAAAGTTAATTTAAGAGACGCTTCAGTCTTTTTCAGGAAATAAATTTGAAATTGCGACGAGATCCAGGATATTTACTATCCCATCATTGTTGACATCAACCGCTGCGTTTGTAGGAGGACTTTCACCGAAATGTTTCGCTACAAGAACAAAATCAAGGATATTTACGACTCCGTCTTGATTAATGTCACCGCGGAGGACTCCCTGAAGATCCTCTTCAACAATACGTAACACTTGGTTCACTTCCACATCCTTCAATTTTTGAACAATGCCGCTCGGCCAGTGGATACCTAATTCGCTAACTCTCTCATTCTGTGCAAGTCCAAAATGGATACGTTTCTGGTCTTGCTGGGCCCAATGGATCCCACCACCATTTTCTCGCAATTGGGTTTTCCCATCGGGTGTTGTTGCAAAGAGCCGCGCGCCAATTCCATCGCGATTGGAAATGGTTCCCTCTAAATCAATTTGGAGCCAATTATTATCGCTGCCGAGGTTGCGGAAGAGTTGGTCGGGACCTTCGCTAAACGGATACATGCCTCTACCGTTGGTAACAAAGAGGTCAAGGTGTCCATCCCGATCATAGTCAGCCATGGTAACGCTTTGACCTCTCCCTCGTTCGCTTCCTGATGCCCCACCTGTGTCTGGTAGGTGAATAAAACTGCCGTCCCCTTGATTTTCGTAAAGGTAATTCGGTAGATTCTCAGCAGTACTCGAACGGACGACATAAAGGTCAATATCCATATCATTATCAAAATCGCCTGCAGCCACAGAGTGGCAGTCTGGAAAGTGTTTTGTCTCGTTTAACGGCGGTAACGGTTCAAAGCCAATGCCTTTGTTAATTAGAAGATCGGAACGTATATCTATGAATGGGAAAAAATTAATGGCTTCGACATCCGATATAGGCTCAGCAGCTTGAATTAAAGTCGTAGCAGGTAGTTTATGATAGATGAGTGTCCATTTCTTTGTGTTGGCATCATATCCAACGTAAATCCCAAATCTCTCATTTTCAGGGCGCGCCTTAAGCCCAGCGACCCTCGGATCGTCAGGCGACAGTCTAACTTTGAAGGTCGCAGCTCTGAGATTTGGCATGACCGCTATAAATTCACCGCCAGCAAATTCTGTTATCTCATGCCCAACTGCCCCAATTTTGAGAAGGTGGCGCTGTGGCCCCCACTCTGAATAAATCTCAAAATAGACATCTCCTTCGGCTTTAAAAGAGACTCCTTTTTCAAGGAAAATAGGAATAGGTTGAGAAAGTACCCCTAAAGTGCTTTGAATATTCAGTTCTAATCTATGTGCATCGGGTCGACCTATATAGGATGGATAAATGCTACGTGCAAGAAAAATATCGGGTAACAGATCTCCATTCATATCCGTAACGGCAGCATCTTGTACAATATACCCACCTCGGATAGCAAACGCGCCGGTTACATCCTGAAAAGAGGTACCAGATATTTCGTATACGGCAGCGGGATAAACATGGGAATGAGAACCCAAAATGAGGTGCAAATTTCCTGTTTTCGTAAGGCTCGCCAGTTGCGCAAATTCTACGCTTTTCTCAAGAAAGAATCCAGATATTGCATTCATATTTTCAAATTTTCCCGCCACCTGACCGAAGACCGTGGATCCGATAAACGTCCCCGTTACATCCGTCGGGCAACACATCTGTCGAGCAACACCAGTCAATAGTACATCAAGCAATCCATCGTGATTCCAATCGAACCATAAAGGGGTCCTGCCTCGCAAAAGTGGATAATCGATGCCGAACTGGGTAGCCTTCTCTATGAGTCGTCCACTTTTGTTTATATAAAAATGGTTTCCTTGATTGATGCGCGCTTTATTATTTAAGCCACCGCTGCTGCCTGATAGAACAATGAGGTCTTGATCCCCGTCATTATCAAAATCAGCCCACGCTGCACCATGCGTATCCGCCAATGGATTCGCATCCCAAACCGTATCAATAATGTCTGTGAAGGTGCCATCTCCGTTATTCCGATATAGACTTGGCTTGTGTCGATGATTGGTTGCCCATAAATCAAGATATCCGTCGCCATCAAAATCGCCCCAAGCATTCCCCCAACTTTCACCAATCCGCGTAATTCCTGCCTGTTGTGACACATCTTCAAATTGAATGTCCGCCCACGTGAAAGACAAAAAACAGAAGATGAACAACGGTATTAAAATTCGCATATTCCCCCCAATTAATGGATCCACAAATGGATTAGAAAACGGTCAGCGTAAGACCTCGTAGAACGAATGTTCCTGCAGATGTCACACTTTCAAGTTTCACTATAAACCGCGCAGTAAGTTTATTTTTCAGAAGATGAACTGCATCTCCAAAAGCAAAAATCGGCTGCAAAACTCACCGAGGAAGACTGTAATGATGGCAATGAAAAGAAAACCGGTTGCAGCACGTGTCGCGCCAAGCACATCTCGGGCGACAGATTTAGGACGTAAGCAGTCCCATGTAATGAAATAGAGGAGTAACGTGCCAGCAATGCCTATGAGCAGCCGCATGCCGAAGATGATTTGGTAGAAGAGGTTGAAAGAGACAACATCCGTGGATTGCCGTCTGAAAAAGATGTTCAAGGAAAGAAGTAGCCCCATCCCTAACAAGGTATAGAGTAAGACGGTATTAAACCGTTTCAGATAGACGACTGGTAGATCAGGGACCACGAGATACCAGTGTCCAAACCACATGCCACTATTGACAGTACCAAGTAGTACAGACGCAGTCAAGAATTGAAGCGGGAGTAGAAACATTTCGCCGGGGAGCTGAACAATTTGGAAGTAACGCTGCGCACTCAAAACGATCCATGCAACACCACAAATTACCCCGCTAAAGAAAAGGAGCCGCGTGAATAGCGGGCTTTTGAACCACCAACTCAGTGTATAAAGGAGGAGAATAAGAACGAAAGAGATAACTAAAATGGACTCGGGGTTCTGCCAAAATCCAAAAAAATTGAGAAACGTGACGGACTGCCGATGACGAGCTAAGTCCGCACAGCGAGATAAAACGCTTACAAGCAGGTAGATGCTCCCCATCAAACGATAGAAGTTTGCCCCAACTAACCCTTTCGGGACTAAAAAGAGAAGAACAAACCCGCCGACTGCAAGTTGGCTGAATACGAGATAAAAAATGTCGAGAATACTAAACATCGGTGCCACTTAGCGTGTGTCTCATAAATACGATTTGTCCAAACTCATCTGAGTGGTAAATCGGGGTTACAAACCCCTCCTACGATATTATGAGATAGGTTGTAGTAATTTTCGATAGGCGTGACTTGCCCCTACCATTGTGGGATTATTTTCCACAAAAAATGGAGACCTATTATAGTTCGCCGTAGCGCGACCGATTCGTGCCTCGCTATGCTTAAGAACCACAATGGGTCTACCTATGGGCGCTGTTTGGTCGCGCATTATCTATTATGTGCGACAATGTGCAACGATTTAGATAATTTCGACGACTGCGCCGAGTTCTTCAAGCTGCTCTTTCGCCTTGTCAGCATCTTCTTTCGAGACACCTTCTTGAATGACGACTGGCGCGGATTCGACTTTCTCTTTTGCTTCTTTCAAGCCGAGCCCGGTGAGTGAACGAACCTCTTTGATAACTGGAATCTTATTGGCACCGAATTCCTTGAGTTGCACATCAAATTCGGTTTTCTCTTCAGCTGCGGCTTCTGCTTCTCCAGCTGCGGCTGCACCATCTGCAGCGGGCATCATGCCCGGCATAGCGACTGCCGGCATAGCTGATGCACTGACACCAAATTTATCTTCCAATGCCTTGACCAATTCGGAAAGTTCCAGAACGGTCATGTTGCTAATTTCCTCAATCATTTTTTCCATATCTGCGGCCATGTTTGTATCCTTTCTATAAGTAGTACGCAATTGACTTGATTAGAGTTTTCCGATCAAGTGGAGTAGGAAAAGCGAGACCCAGTGCCTCAATTCTCCTATGATATTTAGACGTTAGGCGTTTTCTGCCTCTTTCTTCTGCTCGGTAACCTGGGTCAGTACGGAGGTCACCTGACGTATTGTTCCACTAAGTACATTCACTATCCCGTTAGCGGGGGACCCTTGATGTAGGGTTCGTACGAGTCCAGTGAGAGGGGCGCTGATAAGTCCAACGGTTTTAGCGACAAGGACTTCTCGTGACGGCATATCCTTAAGTGCTTCAACACCCGCTGCGTCAATCACCTGCGTCCCGAGAATCCCGCCTTTGATTTTTAAATTTTCGTGTTCCTCGCCAAATGCGAGCAAGATTTTTGAAGATGTCGCCGGATCTGTGCCGGTAGCGAGGGCTGTATTCCCTTTGAGATAAGGGGTCAACCCTTCAATACCTCTCTCTTCAGCGACAACATTTACTAAAGTGTTCTTACAGACCTTATACCGGATATCTGATGCCCGGAGTTGATTCCGGAGCTCATTCATCTCTGTGACCGTAAGTCCTTGAAAGTCTGTTAGCAGAACAACGTCGGCACTGTCAAAAATCTCACGAATTTGTTCTGTTTGCTGAACATTCGCCTGATTCGGCATGTGTCAGTTCCTTTCTGCGTGAGTTGCATAAAAACCGCATCACGTCGCTTCGGTTTCCATACAAACGGGCTAATTGGGTATACGATTGCATGCAAAAAGCCTCCAGGTGCCTGGAGGCTCACATAAACGGAGAAAGCAACAGTGGGCAATAAGATCAGATATGCGCTTTGAGAAGCACGCCCTTTGCTCCATTCCATTCAAGCCTCAGTAGGCAATTAAGCCGATGGCACCTACGTTCTACGACTCTATTCAGCTGTAAAGACTATTTCCATATCGTATCGCCTGCGTTTTATACAAACTGTTGTGGATCTATCCGGATACCGACTCCCATCGTTGCTGAGATCGCCACGCTCCGAATGTATCTACCTTTTACAGAGGAGGGCCGAGCAGCGACGAGTGCGCTCATTACCGCATTGAGGTTCTCTTTGATACTATGTTCCTCAAACGAGGTTTTGCCGATCGGGACGTGGACAACACCAGATGAGCGTTCTACCCGATATTCAATCTGGCCTGCTTTGATATTCTGTATTGCATCAGTGACATCCATTGTGACGGTGCCCGCCTTAGCGTTAGGCATCAAACCTCTCGGTCCGAGGACGCGTCCAAGTTTAGGCATAATACTACGCATCAGGTCCGGTGTCGCGATTGTTGCGTCAAAATCGAGCCATCCATCAACGATTTTATCAACGAGATCATCTGTGCCGACGAAATCCGCCCCAGCTTCCTCAGCCTGTCGTGCCGGATCACCTTCGGCGAAGACGACGACACGGACTGATTTCCCTGTACCGTGTGGCAGTGTGACGGTGCCGCGGATATTCTGCTCGGCATGTTGTGCGTTCACGCCGAGACGTGATGCAAGATCAACTGTCTCATCAAACTTCGCGCCGCTCGTTTTTTTCAAAAGCGAGACGGCTTCATCTACTGTGTAGAGTTCGAGTCTATCCACATGCTCTCTGATCTCGGTATATCGCTTTCCTCTTTTCGCCATGTTATTCTCCGATAGTTAGTGGAGGGTATCTCCGTAACCTTATTCCAAAGCGAGTTTATGTGTAACGGGGTACCGGATCTCGCTATCCAATCGTAAGCCCCATACTGCGAGCAGTACCTTCTACCATCCGCACTGCGGCATCCAAGTCTGTTGTATTCAAATCAGGTAATTTCGTCTGTGCAATTTCGCGGATTTGATCCATTGTGACAGAAGCAACCTTGTTTCGGTTGGGTTCACCTGAGCCTTTCGCGATCTTCGCTGCAGATTTGAGCAAAACTGCAGCGGGTGGCGATTTTACGGCAAACGTAAACGACCTGTCGCTATAACAGGTAATGATAGTTGTCACCACCATACCGGTTTGATGCTGTGTCTGGGCGTTAAAAGATTTGATAAACTCCTGTAGATTAATCATATAAGGAGCGAGACTTGGACCAACAGGCGGTTGTGGAGTTGCCTGTCCGGATACCAATTGGAGTTTAACTTCACCAGCTACTTTTTTTGCCATTGTTTTTCCCTATTGTGGATTGTGAGAATTCTAAAGTACGTTTTCCTATAAAGCGGCGTATCGGATCAGGCACGCACTCATAACCGTGATTTCATATTTAGACAACGCCGTTTAATTTAGTTCAGTTCTTCTACTTCAAGTAAGCCCAGGTCAACAGAGGTTGAACGACCAAAAAGCGAAATACTGAGGCGTAACCGTTGGTGTTCCATGTCGATTTCTTCAATTTCGCCAGGGAATCCACTAAACGGTCCGTTGATCACCTTAACTTTATCACCTATCTCGTATTCCATTGCTGGGACTGGTACAACTTCCTCTTCCTCAGTCGACATCTGGAGCATTGCCTCAACGTCAGCGGGACTCAAAGGCGATGGATGTGAGGGCGGGCCCAAGAAATTCATGACACCTGGTGTTTCTTGGATGAGTGCCCAACTCTTTTGTCCAATCTCGCTCTCGACATGCGGACCGAGTGCATGGGTGGTATTAACAAGTACATACCCCGGATAGGAGGGCCGGACGCTAACTTTCCGTTGGCTGTCCTTAACCTCTACCACTTCGGTCTCCGGGACATTAATCTGCAAGATCTCGTCCTGCAACTCTTCCCTTGCAATCATGTTGTCAAGGGTGAGTTTAACCTTTTTTTCATGCCCGGTGTATATCTGAACGACGTACCAGTATCCATCCATATTCTGACTCACCAATATACGTTATATGTGCTATCGAAACACAAAAGCATTAACTACGAATGAAAAGCGTTCTGAGGAAAGCCATACCGAAACCCTCAAGCGAGGTATTCAAGGCATATTGGCTTACAAGTACAGCGACTAAAGGGATACAGGCTACCGCCGCTGCGATTATCTTTCGGTTTCCGTCAATGGCAGCCTCGGCATCTCTATCATTCTGTGGTTGGTTTTCCCAACTTTTCACGATAAGAAATACAACGACTGGAAGTGCTGCGAGAAAAATCCAAGACAAAGGACTTGCCCATTTCGGAAAGGCGGAATTGCCATCAATTATCCCGATATAAAGCCCCAATAAGGCAGAGGCGACAATGACGGTAATGGTACTTCCCTGTACCTCTTTCGCGTCCGGTTTGGTCACCTTTTGCCATTCGAGATGGATTCCCTGCAGATACTTTTTGAAGCGAGTTATCATAATAAAATTATAGAAGGCAGGCCAGGAGGGATTCGAACCCCCAACACTCGGTTTTGGAGACCGACGCTCTACCGTTGGAGCTACTGGCCTGCAAGATTTTTGTAGTGTGCCACAGACTCACTTAACAATTAAGGTAGTGTGATACCCGTTGCACGGATTAAAAAGTTATCGCGTTTCTTTATGGGGTGTATGTTTTCGGCAGAACCGGCAGTATTTTTTTCGCTCATATCGATTTTGCTGCGTTCGGCGGTTCCGGGTTGTCACATAATTCCGCTGATTGCATGCATCACATGCTAATGTTACAATGTCTCTTGGCATAATAAAACCCTACTTTCGGTGAATGGAGCCGACGACCGGGATTGAACCGGTGACCTCGTCCTTACCAAGGACGCGCTCTACCGACTGAGCTACGTCGGCAAAAATTAAAACACATCAACAAGCGGGAGACGGGAATCGAACCCGCGACACATGGCTTGGAAAGCCAATGCTCTACCAGCTGAGCTACTCCCGCACAACATAAGTGATAACGTGGTGTATTAATGCGTCCCCTCCACGAGGATTTTTTTCTGAGCCTTGCTCCCTTGGTTGATTCCCTACGATACTACTCAATATAAGAACTAATGGGGGCAGATGGATTCGAACCACCGTAGGCATAGCCAACAGATTTACAGTCTGCCCTATTTGACCGCTCTAGCATACCCCCAAGATGAAAAGCTGACGAGAGGAATCGAACCTCCAACCTAGTGATTACAAATCACTTGCTCTACCATTGAGCCACGTCAGCAACACTTTATAATTATACTCACTTTACTCAGGGTTGTCAAGTGATTTCCATTTTTCGCACGAGGTGTTTCGGTAGGAACACGTGCCATAGTGAATCTGTGCTATAGACCCTCTTCGCGTTCTTCTACCACCGCATCGCTTTCCTGTTCCAGGAGCTCTTCATCGAATATACCGCTCCCATCCGCTGGCACTTCGGCATCTGTAAAAATCGAAGGCGTCTTTGAATCAGGAGCTTTTGCTTCGCCCTTTTCAAAGTTGAGTCTCCCAGCGACTAATTCTTCTGTCGCGATAGCAACCGGTTTCTTTTTTTTGTCTGCCGTGTTTGCGGGAGCGATCGGCAAGCCGTTCGCATTTATATCTCTCGCTCGTTTCGCCGCAATATTCACCGCAAGATACTTATTTTTTACTGTTTTTACCAAGTCTTCATTGTAAACGACCTCATTCATTTTTTAGCCTCCTCATTATAAATACAGATTCCACCAAGTGTATTATAATTATACCAAATTTCTTCCGAAAGTCAAGTTAAAACGACAGAAAAGTTGACAAATTGAGTCATAAATGTTAAAATTGAAGTATTAACTTTTCAAACTGAAGGAACGCCTACATGTATACAAACATCCAGCCTATCCTCGAAAAATCACTCGCGGGAGAACGGTTAGACTTTGATGACGGTCTCACGCTTTTCAAGAGCCATGATCTCCTTGCTTTGGGGCACGCGGCGGACGTTATCCGGCAACGGAAGCACCCGGAAGGCTACGTTACGTACATCGTTGACCGGAACATCAACTATACCAATTGGTGCTATGTCGATTGCGATTTCTGCGCTTTTTACCGCCACCGTCGGGATCCCGATGCTTATGTCATGGAACGCGACGAATTAGGAAAAAAAATACAGGAAACACTCGACCTCGGTGGTGAGTTGATTCTGATGCAGGGCGGACTACACCCGAAACTCAAACTTGACTGGTATGAAGACCTGCTCCGCTGGATTAAGGCGAATTATCCTATTCATATACACGGTTTTTCGCCACCGGAATTGGATTGGTTCGCCAAGATAAACCGTATGTCGTTGCGAGAAATGCTCATCCGCTTGCGAGATGCTGGACTGGATTCGATCCCAGGCGGCGGCGCGGAAATCCTCACTGACCATGCCCGCAATGAGATTAGTCCGAAAAAATGCACTGCTGACGAATGGCTGGAAGTCATGCGCCAGGGACATCTCGTTGGACTCAAGTCAAGTGCAACGATGATGTATGGACATGTAGAGAGTTACGCCGAACGCGTTGAGCACCTCGTCCGTCTACGCGATTTGCAAGATGAGACGGACGGATTTACGGCTTTTATCTGCTGGTCTCTACAACCTGCGAACACCCGTATGGAGCATATACCGCCTGCGGGGAGTTTTGAGTACCTCAAAACACTTGCGATCTCCCGATTATTCTTGGACAATTTTGATAACTTCCAATCCTCATGGGTTACCCAAGGTCCGAAGATTGGGCAGCTATCATTGAAGTTCGGTGCAAATGATATGGGTGGCACGATGATAGAAGAGAATGTCGTCAGCAAAGCCGGGACGGTCTATTGCATGCCGATTGAGGAAATTGAGCGGACTATAGCGGAACTCGGATATACCCCCAAACGTCGTAACTTCTTCTACGAACGCCTCAATTAATTACCGCGAATACCAAGCGGGCAGAGGACGGTTTCTACCTCAAGGTGCCGTTGATTTGCTACTGGTATCCCGCTTTAGTTAGCCCAGGTAACGGATATAAATCTTTTGCAGTTTTTTACATCATATCAGAAATTAGCGAACGCACATTTCTCACACCGGAATTTAGGATTCATTCGCGTTGGCATTCTTATTTGGATAATGTGCCTGTTTTTTGGAGCACCATATCGGATAGCAACTGCCCAGATTGTCCATGTTCCAGATCCTGGACTTCGTGCTGCACTTGAATCAGCGTTAGGCAAAGATGCCGGTACTGACATCACTCAAGCGGATATGGCGAGTTTGCAGTCGCTTCAAGCCAGCAGATGTCGCTTCCTCGCAATAAGCAGGCTTATATGTTATCGCCCTCCTGTTGGTATGTTTGGACCTGCCATTCAAGACCTAACAGGTCTTGAATATGCTATCAATCTGAAAGAACTACATCTTGCCCGTAATGCGATATCAGATGTGTCGCCCCTCAAAAATTTGACGAAACTGACATTCCTGCATCTTGAAACCAATCGGTTGTCGGATGTGTCGTCTCTAAAGGATATGATAAATCTGAAACAATTGGACCTTGAAGCCAACAGAATAGTTGATGTATCGCCCCTAAAAGATTTGACGAATCTAACATACCTGGATCTTGATAGTAATAAAATATCGGATGTATCGCCCCTAAAAGATTTGGTAAATCTCACATTATTAGACATTTCCGACAATAGGATATTGGATGTGTCGCCCCTCAAAAATCTGATATATCTGATAGAATTAGATATTGACAGCAATCAGATAACAGAAATTTCCTCTGTTGCAGATATGACAAGGCTATTGTATTTAGATTGTCACGATAATAAAATATCGGATGTTTCACCGCTCAACCATTTAATAAGTTTGATTTACCTGGATTTTGACGACAATGAGCTTTCCGATATATCTACACTCAGCGTTTTAACGAATCTAATATTTTTGGATCTTGATGGTAATCAGATATCAGATGTAACACCTCTTAGAACTTTGACAGCGTTGGGGGAATTGGATCTTGATGACAATCAAGTATCGGATGTGACACCGCTCAGTACCTTGAGAAATCTCAAATTGCTTGATCTTCACGACAATGAAATATCAGATGTGTCGCCCCTCAAAGACTTGACAGGATTGACATTTCTGGATCTTGACGATAATAAAATATCGGATATATCTCCGCTTTCAACTTTGACAAAGTTGACGGAATTGGATCTTGATGGCAATCAAGTATCGGATGTGACACCGCTCAGTGTCCTGAGAAACCTAACGCTTCTTGACCTTCATAATAACCAAATATCAGATGTGTCCGTACTCAGTAGTTTGATGAAGCTGACAGTGTTAGATCTTGATGACAACGAGATAGCAGATATATCCGCACTCAAAGGTTTGATACATTTGACGGAATTAGATCTTAATGGCAATCAGGTATCAGATGTGACCCCTCTTACGGGTTTGATAAACTTGACGGTGTTAGATCTTCGGGACAATCAGATATCAGATGTGTCTGCCCTTAGCGGTTTGGTAAATCTAAGGGTGTTAGATCTGGGTGATAACGGTATATCAGATTTTTCGCCCATTACGGGAATAATAGCGAATTTGTTAGAATATAATAACAGCAACCAAACGGTATCCCCTATCAACACAGCGGATGTCAACCGCGACGGTGTTGTGAATATTATAGATCTCATTTTAGTTAGTACCCATTTTCACACGCCAGACTTTTCGATGCTCGCCAGTTCTGGCGTTTATCCGGATGTCAATGGAGATGGGGTTGTGGATGTGAGAGATCTCGTTACGATTGCAGCGGAAATAGATACTTCTGCAGATGCACCTACACTCTGGAAAAACCCACCTGAGTTATATGGTCTGACGCCGGAAAATCTCAAGCGATGGATCGCCCTTGCCAAGGAGCTTGATCCACAAAATCCTCGGACTCAAAAAGGGATTGCTGTCTTAGAGCAGCTTTTAGGAGTTCTCAATCGGGGAGAAATTCTACCGCCAGAGACGGCACTGCTATCGAACTATCCAAACCCATTCAATCCAGAAACGTGGATACCGTATCAGTTAGAGAAGTCGGCAGAGGTAAACATTTCTATCCATTCTTCAGATGGGCAGCTTATTCGGGAGTTGGCGTTTGGACATTTGCCTGCAGGTATATATCATAGCAAATCGAGATCGGCATATTGGGATGGTCGGAATGCGTTAGGAGAGTCTGTAGCGAGTGGCGTATATTTCTACACGCTGACCGCCGGTGACTTTATCGCTACTGGCAAAATGCTTATCAGAAAATAAGATGGATTGCACTGAGACCCTTCAGTTAGTGGTTTTCAACATTTTTCATTCCTTGATAGCTAAGATAACTTTTTAGAGTTTTTCGTTGGTCTAACTAAAGTGTTAAAAGACCAGTTGACATTCCCAACAAGGAACTTGAGATGCCTAATAACCATCCAAATATTCTGTTAATTACTACCGACCAACAGCGTGGCGACTGTCTGGGTTTGGATTCAGACGGTCCTGATTGCTTGCAGACCCCAAACTTAGATTGGATCGGTCGTACTGGCACGCATTTTCGCCGTGGGTATGCCGAATGTCCGAGTTGTATTCCAGCGCGACGCAGTTTGATGACTGGCACCGCGCCAGCGGCTAACGGTGGTGTAGGTTTTAGAGGCGCGCAGTGGAACCCACCGCATACGTTAGCAGGTGAATTGTCGGCTGCCGGTTACCAAACCGAGATGATCGGCAAACTGCATCTGAACCCGCCGCGCAAGCGATATGGTTTCGATCATCTCCAACTGGCAGATGCCACCCGCGGGACCAATAACGACTATGTTGACTGGTTGCAACAGTATCACCGCCGCAACGACGTTGATCCGGGTATGGCTCACGGTGTTTCCGCCAACGGATGGGTCGGTCGCCCACATCATCTACCCGAAGAGCAGATGCACACTTTCTGGTGTGTTGACCGCGCCCTCGATTTTCTGCGAAAACGTGACCCGGCTGCGCCGTTTTTTCTCAATATCTCTTTCATAGATCCGCATCCACCACTGACGCCGCCGCTTCACTATTACCAACGCTATATCCAACGGGAGCTGCCTACACCTATAGTAGGCGACTGGGCACCGGAATTTGAAGGGGCAGAAAAAGGGTTGGATCCAAACGCTTGGGAAATTTGTCTTGACGATTACGACATGAAATGCGCCCGTGCTGCTTATTACGGGATGATCAATTTTATTGACGATCAAATCGGTCGTCTGATTCAGTCTGCTGGTGGATTCAGGGACTGCTTGGTCATCTTTACCTCCGACCACGGCGAGATGTTAGGTGATCACAACCTGTACCGTAAAACCTGGCCCTACGAAGCCTCCGCCCGAGTGCCTTTCCTCATGCGAGCACCGGCGAGATGGGGCTACCCGAAAGAGACCGTTTGTCAAAGTCCTGTCGGTCTACAAGACATCATGCCAACTATTCTGGATGCAGCGGGGATCGAAATTCCTGATACTTGTACCGGCAAAAGTTTGCTGCCTGTCATGCGCGGTGAGACAGATCGTGTACGGGACTGCCTACACGGTGAACACTCCGGGTGTTACGAATATAAACATGGGAACCACTATCTAACGGATGGAGACCATAAGTACATCTGGTATTCTCAGACCGGACAGGAACATCTCTTTAATCTTCAGGAGGATCCACACGAAACACGTGATCTGGCAAGGTCGAGCGAGGCTGAACGCCTTCTAACGCCGTGGCGGAATCGCCTAATTGCGTTTCTCAAAGACCGCCCTGAAGGTTTCACCGACGGTACAAAACTTATCGTCGGACAACGCCATGAGGCTCTGCTTCCGTACTATCAACCGGATGCCACCTATCCGTATTTGTGATGTCCGGGGAATGGCAGGGTCACAAACCCCGCCTGCAAGACAGCGGAATGTTTTGAAGGCCATCCACTTAATATTTAACGATAATCTTGATGTATCCAGAGTTCACTCGCCTCTTTGCGTGCGGCGAACCAGTTCAAATATACTTCCCGCTTTTTGGCTTGGATGAGAGCTTGGCGATGCCGGGCTTTCTCCGCCGGGTCCGTTCTGAACGCTTCAACATCCGGTTCTTCGCGCTCAACGAGTTGAATAATGTAAACGCCGTTGCTACCTCTGAAGGGACCAGCGATGTCATTGACTTTCATTTGAAACGCTGCAAACATAACTTCTGCGGAATTGCCTACACCGGCGATATAATCGCTTGTTGGGCTGAGCGAGAACGGATTGCTCTCTTGAACGACAAGCCGGTCTGCCGCTAAACCTTCCGGAGCTTTATACTTTTCAAGTAAAGCATCCAAAGATGTAGCATCCCCGCGTTGATTCAACAAACTTTCTGCATCCGCAAAAGCATGTTCTTTCGCCTTTTCTTTTTTTACCCCGTCAACCCTGCTTGTTCCGTCAATCACCTCTGTCTTTATCTCCTCAAAGGGTGGAATAGCCGCAGGTTTCTTATCAAGGACGGTAGCGACAAAATAGGCGTCTACCTCCTGCCCAGTTCGTCTCTTTGCTTCAATCACCTTTATTACGTTGACTTCCATATCGAAAAGTTCATCCACTAAACCTTGATAGCCCCATGTCGCGCCAATCTGTGGGATAGTCGTGGCATCACGGCTGAAGAGTCCTGTTTCCAGTGCGGTGAGGGAAAGTTGCTTATATTCTTCGAGTGCGAGTGCTTCATCATAGTCTCGGATTTCTATATCAAACAAGAGGTCTTCTGCAATCTTTTTCGCCTTGTCAACGCCGCTTACTTGAACAAGTTTCTGTTGGATTTCGTATTGAGCACTGGCGAAAGGTTGAATTTCTGGTGCCTTTTTTTCTTCCAATTTGATGATATGATATCCGTAACTGGTTTCGACCAAACTACTAACTTCTCCGGGCTTTAGCGTATCAAAAGCTGCTTCTTCAAAGGGTTTTACCATATCACCGCGTGCGAAATAGTCGCCCGGTGGGAGTTTTGGATTACTACCTCTTAAGGCACCACCTTGTGCTGCCGATGGCCCCTCCGAATGCTTTTTGGCAAGTTCGGCGAAATCCGCGCCAGCAGCGAGTTCTGCATTGACGGTTTTGAGTAACGCTTCTGCCGCAGTTTTGGTTTCCGCCTTTTGTTCGTCTGTCGCGTTGTCAGGGAACTTTTTTAAAATGTGGCGTGCTTTAACGGCTTCTGGTGTTGTAAATTCATTTTGATTTTCCGCGTAATACGCCTCAACCTCTTCAGGTGTAACGAGATCCGCAGGATTCACCTTGATAAACTTGACATTTACCTGTTCTCCAGTTTTATAGTTATCCCGATTTTTCTCAAAATAGGCTTCCGCTTCTGCGTCGTCAACCTCGATTATTGAGGTGTAGTCGTTGTACTTAAATTCAACAAACTTGATTTTCGCTTTATCAGCTTCAAGTTGGTAGGCTCGTTCTGCTTCAGCGTCAGTTACTAATTCCAGAGCCTGAACACTATTTCGGAGCGCATCGGTACTGAGTTCCAAACGGACATTTTCGGTATAGAGGTCTGCTACGCCCCACTGTTGGTAGAGGTTGTACTGCTTAACCCGATCTGCGTCACTTCGAATATAGTTTTTTACTTCCGCGTCGCCAATATCCACGCTTCCGAGAATAGTCTGTTGAACCCAACGATCGATTACGTCTTTTTGTATCTGCTCCCTGTTGGGCGCGCCACCGAACCGCTGGTTCCGCCTTTGAGATTCCATGGCGTTGGCAACAGCACTTTCAAATTCTCCACGTTTGACCTCTGCATTATTGATTTTGAGAACAACTTCCCCCTCAGGGTTTCCATCTCCGCCGCGCGTGTTGCTATAGAGGAAAACTGTCCCAACCAAAAACACAATGGCGATTACCCACATAAAGAGTTGCGCAATAAATTTTTCGCGTAGAAAGATAATCATGTTTTAAAGGTATCTCCTGTTTGACTCTGCTAACAGATACTCATATTATTTATCAAGAGGTGTTAATATATTATACGCGCAAATGAGGTGAATGTCAAATTATAGAACCCACCTTTGGAGAGTAGAACCTACGTCATACAATAAAAATTTGCTAATTTTCGGAATTTACTATATACTTATAATAGGTAACATCAAGGGTATTGCCTACAAACTTTCATTAAAATTCAACAAAACGCACGATGCAGATTCAGAACGCAACAGATTTCAGTCTGAAATACACCTTAGAATCGGGACAATCATTTCGATGGAACCGAATAGATAATGCCTACTACGGCGTTGTAGAAGGACGTATCCTCAAAATCACCCAAAAAGGAACAACTTTGTGTGTTCAAAGTTCTACCGACGAAGATGAGACCCGTTTCGTGTCATATCTCCGCCACTATCTTGACATTGGGCGCGATGTACCCAAAATTCTTGCTGAAGTTAACAACGATGCCTATATGCATCGGGCGATTCAGAAACTTTGGGGAATGCGGATTCTGAACCAAGAACTCTGGGAAACAGTGGCATCGTTCATTTTATCGCAGAACAATAATGTCTCTCGGATTCGTGGCATCATCCGTCGGCTGTCCGAACGTTTCGGTGAACATTTAACACTTGCTGGATATGAGGATTACAGTTTTCCGAGTCCGGAGGCACTCGCAATAGCAACAAACGAGGAACTTCTTGCCTGTGGCACTGGCTATCGAGCCAATTACCTTCGGGATACTGCAGAAGCAGTCGTTAATGGTGAACTCCCGCTCACAACGATGAAACAGATGTCATATTTTGAAGCGAAGCAAGCATTAATGCGTCGAAACGGCATCGGCGAAAAGGTCGCCGACTGTATCTGTCTGTTTTCGCTTGGGCACCTCGCGGCATTACCGATTGATGTCTGGATAAAACGGATTTTTGAGACGCTTTATCTTCGCCGACGCGCGACGCACCGCGAAATACGCGAATTCGCTCACAGTTATTTCGGGGACAGTGTAGGATACGCACAGCAGTATCTCTTTCACTACGTTCATGAGTGTTCAAATTGGGCAGATGCCGAGCATTTGTCGCTTATTGAATCAACTGTTACCGCTGTGGAGGAACAGTGTGAATCCACCACGAGGTAATAAAGATCAGCAAGTTTCCATCTAAACATTGCAGGTGTAAAGAGGCTGTCTTGCTTGAAAATCGCAAGATCTCCTTTCGTAGAGAAATTAATGCCGTTCTATCTTGCCAAAAAATTCGGTAGCCTTTACTATACATTTTTATTGCATTGTAACCGAAAATAAAATATAATCCAGTCTTGTTGACGCATAAAAGTAATTATATTATATTAACCCAAGTTGCTACCAATGGATTTTGAGCATTGTAACACGGTTTTTCCGATACTTCCTTCACCCCGTAGGGGTGGTATTGCTTCGCAGTGAGAATAGAAACGGCATATTTAAGCGACCGCACTCCGTATGAGGTTTAACAAATAAATTGGGTAATTTACTCCAGGCCCGGTAGGTGCGGTTTCCTAACCGCACCGGGTCCGACAAGAAAACTGAAAATTACCCGATTAAATTTTTAATCTTCATTAGGAGTGCCATTGCTTCGCAGTGAGAATAAATAGGTGGCAACTTGGGTTATATTAGTATACATTGACATAATTATGTGCCATTTTGATTTAGGCAGCAACTTGGATTAAAGACACTAAAAAGCGACCTTGGAGGTGACGACAATATGTCTGAAACATTTGAACAAAGTATAGTATCGCATTTGGAAGAACATGTTGAACTTGCGATTTCGACTGTTCAGAAGTTGAGAACAGAGAAACTGGAGCTTGAAGCTGAAATCGCGCGTCTCAATAGCGATGTGTTACAACGCGATACAAAGATTCAAGAACTCGAAACCCGTAATAGCGAACTTGAGGAGGAACTCGACTTAGAACGGTTAGGCACTTCTCAAGAACGTTCCGAAATCAAAGAGAGACTTGAAGGTTTAATGGATGTCCTCGCTGCCTCAAATGAGACAGAGGAACCAGATACAGGTGATGAGATCGCTTTTACGGCGCAGGATGATGAATCAGACGAAACATCACCATCGTCTTCAGCAGACTCGGCACACGCTGAGTAAACCAACATAATTAGCACCTTGCGTGTCTTAGTTCTCTCTCATTCTTACATTATGAAGCCGTACCGGCGCAAGTTCGCGCTCATTGCGGAACACCCAGATGTTACACTACGTGTTGTCACACCAATGCGTTGGTATGAAAGCTTCCAAGACATTATTTTTCAACCGGAACCTGACACGCCGTGTGAAGAGTGTCCGTGTCCGATCCGATTCTCCGGTTATGGTAGCCGTTTTTACTACCGGCATGGCATTAAGCCTCACTTCAGGGACTTCCAACCGGATATTATTCACTTAGAGGAGGAAGCGTGGAGCCTCAACGCGCTACAAACGGTTCGTTTAAAACGGAAGTATTGTCCGAACAGCCGTCTCATTTTTCGCACGTCCCTGAGCATACCGACGAAGCAGCGGTTTGGCATATTACCCGTGTGGATTGAGCGCGCCGTCTTTCGAGAGACGGATAGAGCTTTTCCGCTTAGTGAAAATGCTGGCAAAATTCTAACCGAACGGGGCTACACTGGAAAACAGACCCCATTTCCGAATGGCGTTGATGTACGCCATTTCTATAAGATGGATGTCACCCAATTACGTGACTCACTGGAACTTAGCGGCTGTTTTGTGGTCGGTTATGTCGGTAGATTGCTCCAGATGAAGGGTATAGATACACTTCTTCAAGCCTTAGCACACCTTGTAACCCATAACACCACACGCACTTATAAACTTTTAATCGTTGGGCAAGGCGAAGATAAAGATGCGTTCGTAAAAAAGGCAGAAACCCTCGGTATTTCTGAACAGATTGTGTGGATCGATGCAGTACCCCCTGAAGAGGTCGCTGCCTATATTAATTGTATGGACACGATTGTCCTGCCTTCGCTGACGACAACAGGATGGGTAGAATTCTTTGGTAGAGTGCTTATCGAGGGAATGGCGTGCAAAGTCCCAGTCATCGGCTCAGATTCTGGCGAAATTCCGCACGTCATTGATGACGCAGGGCTCGTTTTTCCTGAAGCGGATACGGATGCTTTAGCGGAAAGGATATATCAAATCGCTCACGATGTACACCTCCGAAACGAGCTGGTTGCGCGCGGGCTTGATCGTATCAAAAATTTCACGTGGGAGACGATTGCGGAACGGACATATCAAGTATATCAAGAACTACTTGGGGCGGCTACAAAATAAAAAGATGCCCCCGACTGGACTCGAACCAGCATGCCAATTAAGGCACAGGCCCTCAACCTGCTATGTATACCAAATTCCATCACAGGGGCATTGTGATTAATTATACTTTATTCAGATAATAATGTCAAATTTTTTAGACTTTTTTTAGAAATTTCCAGCAGTCATGTACACGACCACTTTGGATAGCAACATGAACACCCCCACATGGGAAAATCTTGAACAACAACTATCGGATACACTTGCAGGTGAGGTGCGTTTTGATCCATATTCTAAGGCACTCTACAGCACAGATGCAAGCCTTTATCAAATACAACCGATAGGTGTTGTAATTCCGAAAGACCGCCAAGACGTTATCAAAACGGTGCAAATTGCCTCAGAACATAATGTCCCCATCCTTCCTCGTGGTGGTGGTACGAGCCTCGCTGGACAGAGCGTCGGTGAGGCGATCGTGTTGGATATGTCTAAGTACATGAATCAACTGCTTGAGGTAGACATCGCTGAACGTTGGGCGCGTGTGCAGCCGGGTATCGTCTTAGACGAGTTGAACCATAAGTTAAAGCCGCACGGTTTGATGTATGCGCCAGATGTTGCCACGAGCAGCCGCGCGAACGTTGGTGGCACTATCGGCAATAACTCCGCAGGTTCGCACTCTCTCATCTACGGTAAAACTATCGATCACGTCATGTCGCTTGACTTGGTGCTTTCCAACGCTGACGAAATCACAGCATCTCCCATTTCACTTGAGAAATTAGAAGCTAAAAAACAGGGCAACACATTAGAACGGAACATCTATCGCGAGTTATGCCGTATCTGTGAGGACAACGCAGCAGAAATCCGTAAACGTTATCCGCGTATCCTGCGTCGTGTCGCCGGCTATAATCTGGATGAGTTTGTTACAGATGCCGGTTCAAAAGAGGTAACACCCTATCGGCGCGACGGATGCGATGAAAACCACCCATTTAGCCTGACGAAAATTCTCGTGGGTTCTGAGGGAACACTCGCGACGACCGTTGAAGCGACAGTGAATCTCGTTTCGATTCCCAAACTGACTGCGCTGTGTGTCGTCCATTTTGAATCTCTCATTGCCTCCATGGAGGCAATGCAACCCATCTTGGAATGTAACCCGACCGCTGTAGAACTCATAGACAAAACGATCCTTGATATGGCGCGAGGTTCATTAGAATTTTCACGACTTACCACTTTCATACAAGGCGAACCAACAGCGCTCCTTGCTGTCGAATTTTACGGTGAGACCCAAGTCGAATTAGAATCACAGTTAGAGAAACTTGAAAAAACGTTAAAAAGTGCTGGTTTCGGTTATGCGTTCGTACGCTGTTTTACCGCCGAAGAAAAATCGCGCGTTTGGGAGACCCGGAAAGCTGGACTCGGTTTGCTAATGGGAATGAAAGGCGATGCCAAACCGGTAGGTTTCGTTGAAGATGCAGCCGTGCCCATAGAGCACTTGCCAGAATATGTTCGCCGATTCGATGAAATTGTCACGGCACACGACACCACCGCCGCCTACTATGCCCATGCAAGCGTTGGGTTGTTGCACAACCGCCCTATCGTCAACCTCAAATCCGAAACTGACATTCAGAAGATGCACGACATCGCTCGTGAAGTTCGAGACCTACTCATGGAATTGGACGGTGCTATGAGTGGAGAACACGGCGATGGACTCGTCCGGAGTGAGTGGATAGAAAGCATGTTCGGTCCACAGATATATCAGGCACTCACTGAGGTAAAAAGCGCGTTCGACCCGAACGGTATTATGAATCCGGGCAAAATTGTCGATGCACCGCCGATGACAGAAAATCTGCGTTTCGGTGCAGATTACAACACTATTAAAATTGATACCTATTTCGATTTCTCCAGTCAAGACGGATTTGGCAGAGCAATTGAGATGTGCAACGGTGTCGGCGCATGCAGAAAAACGCTGACTGGCACCATGTGTCCCTCTTTTATTGCGACGCGTGAAGAAGAGCACTCGACACGTGGGCGTGCGAATGCGCTGCGCTCCATCATTTCGGGAGCGTTGCCACACACAGAATTCACGAATGAACGGCTACAAGAGGTACTCGATTTATGTCTCGGCTGCAAAGCATGCAAAGCGGAGTGTCCGTCTAATGTAGACATGGCGAAGATTAAATACGAGGTCATGGCACACTACCACAAAGCAAACGGTTTGCCCTTGCATCGGCGGCTGTTTGGTGAGATCGGTGCGCTCGCGCCGCTCGGCTCGATGTTTTCTCCGTTCTCCAATTGGGCAGTCAACAACGGGATTTCAAAATGGATCGCCGAAAAATTAATTGGCGTTGACCGACGACGGGATATGCCTACCTTTGTGCGTCCTACCTACGAACAGTGGTTCCGAAAGCGTGGTGCCAAACAGACATCGGATAAAAAAGTTGTACTCTTTCCCGACACCTTTATGAATTACAGCGAACCTTCTATCGGTAAGGCCGCGGCGGAGTTGCTGGAAGCATGCGGATTTGAGGTACTGCTACCTGAAAAACGGTGCTGCGGTCGGCCACTTATCTCAGAGGGGATGCTTGACCGAGCAGTTGAGAATGCGACTTACAATATTGACGCGCTTCGAGGTTATGCTGACGAAGGAATCCCGATTATTGGATGCGAGCCGAGTTGCACTTCTGCCATTACCGATGATTACGTTGAGTTGATCGGCACACAGGATGCAAAACGTGTCGCTCAGGCAACTTGTTCGTTTGAGGAATTTTTTGCGCAGCTGGCTGAAAAGGACGAATTGCCGTTGGAATTTTCGGCAGAACCCCGTGACGTATTACTGCATGGACATTGCCATCAGCGCGCACTTGTCGGTATCCAACCAACTGTCCAGATGCTAAACCTACCCGCAGAATACAACGTCACAGTGATCGACTCAAGCTGTTGTGGTATGGCTGGCGCGTTTGGATATGAGAAGGCACATTATGATCTCTCTATGAAGATAGGTGAATTACGGCTTTTTGATGCCGTCCGTGAAAAGCCGCCGGGTAGTTTCGCGCTTAGTGCCGCCGGGTTCTCTTGCAGACACCAACTTGAACACGGGACGGGTGTGCAACCGAGACACCCGGTTGAAGTGTTACACGAAGCAGTAATCAAAGATTAAACCTCATGCACCGGAGGGAAACCTAATGGCAAGACTTTATCAACCGCTTGACGATTTTAAGGTCGTTGAGTTACCCGAAAAGCAGCTACCGTTTTGGAAAATTGCGGGGCCTGGGGCAATCTTGGTCGGTTTATCTATTGGTGCAGGTGAGAGTGTGATTTGGCCCCTCATTGCCGCAGAGTACGGTGGGAGCATGATTTGGGCGGCAGTGCTCGGGGTATTCCTCCAACTTTGGATTAACTTTGAGGTAGGCCGCTGGACAATCGCAACAGGCGAGACGGTATATACAGGTTACAGTCGTATCTGGCGAGGGTTCGCCCCGTTGTTCATTCTGCTAACTGTAGTCGGGTGGATAGCACCCGGATGGGCACGCACATCAGGCCTCGCGCTCAAAGCACTTGTGCTTGGACCCGGCGGTGCGGGCTCTGATACCTTCTGGACCATAGTGACATTTGCAGGGGTCGCGCTGATCCTCTTCGGACCGAAGATGATTTACAATTCTGTAGAACGGACGGTTGAACTGCTTGTTGCCATCGTAACGACTGGATTAATCCTGGTTGCTATCGCTGTCGGTTCTATGGATACATGGAAGGAAGTCGGCGCGGGCTTGATAAACGTTGGTTACAAAGACCCCGGCATGCCGGTGAAAACCTTTTTCAGTGCATTAGTCTTCGCCGGGGCTGGCGGGACGGCGAACCTCTTCTACACCTTCTATCTACGCGACAAGAATATCGGTATGGGAGCGCAGCTGCCGGGGCTACAGAACCCGCTGCGCGGCAGAACCGAGAAAGTGCCTGCAACGGGGTTCATTTTTGAAGTGACAGAGGAAAATCGAAAACGCTTCACGGCATGGTGGCAATATGTGAAAAAGGACCAGATACTTTTCTTCTGGGCACTCAACACACTCACGATTCTGCTCTTTATTTTTGGGGCACTCGCGGTTTTACACCCGCAAGGGATTGTTCCTGAGCAAGGCAAACTTATTTACGATGAAGCACAGATATTAGGGGAAATCTGGGGCGCGGCGGGACAGAAGATTTTCTTATTGGTCGGTGTAGCGACGCTTTTCGGGACGCAACTCGCGTTGGTTGACGGCGTATCGCGCTCGATTTCCGACATTATCTATACCAACTTCCGAGGCGCGCAAAAGCGGGATTTGAGCTGGTGGTATCTTCTCACCGCAGGTATCTGGATCGTCGGGGGCTGTGTAATCACTTTTGTAATGGAGCAATTAAACGTCAGTGAATTAGGATTTCTCTTTAATGCGGCATACATGGGCGGGTTCGCTATGGCGATTTATGTCCCGCTTACACTTTACATGAACTACCGCTTTCTGCCTGATTTCGCCAAACCGAAACGGCTCTCTACCGTCATGATGCTGATCGCTTCATGTGTCTACGTCGGGTTCGCGATTTCAAGCATCATCTGGGAAGTTAAACAATTGATTGGAGGCTAACACGGTTTTTTTAACTATGGAGCCTCCGCCCATTTTTGCCGATGGCAAAATGGATTTCTGGTTAATTGATAGGAGTTTTTACAATGAAACTCGAGAAAAAGGCGTTTTTTGAAAAGGAAGGTTATCTTATCGTTGAAAATCTACTGTCGGCAGAAGAGGTTGAGGCATGCCAAGTAGAGATCCACAAGTTGCACCAGTTCGCAGCGGAGCAGGAATCCGATATAGAAAAAGAACGAGCAGCGGTTGCCCGCCGCCACGTACAACGCGAACCCTTCGCAAAAGACGAGACCCAAGGAAGCAACCTACCGGTGTTACGGAAAGCAGAAAATACACGGCAGTATTCCGAAGTATTTCGGAACCTCGCACAGCATCCGAAACTCATCTCAGTCGTCCAAGAACTCACCGAATCCGAGGATCTATTGCTTTTTAGAAGCACGCTGATGTTCAAACCTGCGTTCCACGGTTCCTCACATGGCTTACATCAAGACTCGGCATATTGGCCGATGGAGCCGCCGAACCTTGTTACCGTGAGCATCGCGCTCAACGACGCTACGCCGGAGAACGGTTGCTTCAAGGTGATTCCGAAAAGCCATCTGTGGGGCATGCAATCCTGGGGAGACATTGCCCGTCAGCAGGGTGCAGAACTCACTGATCGGAAAGAGGTGGCAGAGCAACAGATGGATGTGCCGCTTTCGGCGGGGAGTGCTCTGTTTTTCCATAGCCTGATGGTGCACGGTTCGGGTCCTAATACCACACCGCGTTCTCGGAATACAGCCTTGTATGCCTACTTCTCGCCGCAAGTCAGGTATGTCCCGAGAGACGGGAAACCCGGTGAAAAAACGTTTCCTGTCGTTGCGGGCCTCGGTGGTCAAACGGAACTGACGCTCGTTGCCCAGACTGATGGTAGATCTTAACCCAAGTTGCCATTTGTAAATCCATAGAATTTTCTACTGAAATCAGATTTGAGTTGCGTTAAAAATTGAATTTGAGTATAATTTGCTACGCCACGACATAACAAAAAAAAAAAATTTTGTTAATTATGTCCTGATATAACCCAAGTTACTCAGGTATTCACAACATTCTGGATTTTAGGGATATGAACTATGAACGAGACTACCAAAAACCCTCCGGAAGAAAAAGAGGGTCCCATGCCTGTCGTTAGAAAGCCGGACATGGGGGAAATGGAGTTAGTTACGCCTAAGCCGCTTGTTGCACATAATAGACAGGCAGCAAAGTCCCGCAAAAAGGGGGGGTTTGGGAAATCCGGACGGCAGGCGACCCCATCTCGCGAACAACTCGTCCAGTTACTGCTGGAAAATATTGAGGCATTTTCGGACTCCGAAGCTCAATTACTCAGCACAATTTTTGAGTTGCAAACGCTGACAGCACAAGAAGTAATGTTGCCATTATCAGAAGCAGCCGTGCTGATAGTCGGGTCATCCTCCTCTGAAGTTCTCACACTCTGCCGCGCTTCCAACTATCATTACATCCCTGTTTATAATGCACGCGTCGACCAATTACTCGGAGTCGTTGATGCAATGGAGGTACTCGCAAGCGAGCACCCCGAGAACGATTTATCGTCATTCGTGCGCGATGTGAATTATGTCCCTGCCCTGAAGTCTGCTACGGATTTATTGAGTGATCTGCGGCAATCTGAGATACCGATCGCGATTGTGGTTAACGAGCACGGCAGTTGTGTCGGGATCGTAGAATTGATAGATATTTTAGAGCGGCTTATAGGCAAGGTCGCAGCTAATCGCAAACGGACGACACCTCACATCGAAAAACTTGGAGCAAGCGACTGGCGGATCGATGCACGCATGTTAATTACTGATGTTAATAAAGTCTTAGACATCCGAATCCCCACAGATCAGTGTGATACGATTGGTGGCTTTGTCCTGATGTTGCTCGGCCACTTACCACAAAAAGGTGAGAAGGTTGTCTATGAAGATGTTGAATTTAATATAGAGGCAGCTTTCAAGTACGGGATCTCCCAAATTCGGGCTACGAGAAAAACCTAAAAAAGGTTAAGTGAGTCAATTGAAACGTCCGCGTCGTCACATTTTCAAGAGAACCCGCGTCCGAATGTTGATCGTGTGGTATCTCATCCTGCTTGGTGCCATCATCATCCTCATCTGGAAAATGCCAGCGATCGTTTCGCACTTGTAAACGGTGCGTTCTTGTTGGGTGAATTAGGCAGCCATAAGTCTCCAATTCTTGTAAGCAAATGTTGATGTTTTGCACCAGTTTTATTGGAAAGGAGGATCTGTTGAATGTATACACTTATTATCATGTCATCTCATAAAAATTCTGTCCGCCAGCACGTGATCGGTCGAGGGCTTCTATTGCTGCTATCCTGCGTTATCCTTGGTCTATTCTCTGCGGCAATTGGCGGCTTCAGCTACGGCCTCTTCCACAAACGGCAGAGCGTCAGTGCTGCAAACGAATTACAGACGCGCATGGATAAAGAAATTCAACAATTAACACAGGCAAAACACGAAGTTGAATCGGAACTTGCTGCCGTTAACAAGGAAATGAACGAGATTCGCCAGATGGCAGAAAAGATCCGAGAGGTTTTAGGGATACTTGGGCAAGGGGGCGAGATGAATGCGACTTCGTCCGCAGGAGAATCCGAGCCTCAACAGATGGATATATCCGCGCTCACTGATGCCACACCTGATACCCACGAGCCCCAGAAACTGACACCCAGTATTCTGAAAGAGGAGTTGCAGGCTCTCTATAACTATATCAACGCCTATCAAAAACAACTTTTCGGATATCCTTTGATTCTCCCAGTGAAATTCCAACAAGAAAACGGGGAGCAACACGCCTTTTGGTATTCTTCCCACTTCGGATGGCGGAACCACCCGTTAACGAAAAACCGTGAATTTCATCAAGGGTTGGATATTAAAACCCGCGCCGGCGTTCCTGTGATCGCTGCCGCCGATGGCACAGTTGTACAGGTTGGCGAGAAGGGCTATTTGGGAAATACAATTGAGATCATCCATGAAACATCCGGGTATAAAACTTTGTACGCGCATTTGCAAGGCTATGCAGAGGGTCTCAAAGTTAATCAAGAAGTGGTACGTGGTCAGATTATTGGCTACGTCGGAAATACTGGCCGCAGCACGGGGGCTCACCTCCACTACGGCATTTATGATATCGAAAAAGAAAGGTGGCGGAACCCAATCCTGTTTATCTTTAATCAAGAACCAACGCTCTCACCGTAACTGCCTATGAATCAAGGTTAACTGCGTATTACTGAACATATCGGAAAAGGAGTATGAAAAAATGTCCGACTTTAAACCCCTGGCCCTGACGATAATATTCTGTCTTTTAGCACTACCGGTGCTCTCATTCGCGCAAGACGAACTCATCATTATCTCCCCGCACCCAGAGGGTATTGAAACAGAATTTGGCAAAAATTTCGAGAAATGGTATGAGGAACAGACAGGCAGGACCGTCAAAACCGATTGGCGAGATGTCGGTGGCACCTCTTCTAACTATCGGTTTATTGAATCGGAATTTAAGCGCGTGCCCGATGGCATCGGTATCGATATCTTTTTTGGCGGCGGCACTGACAACTACCTCCGCCTGTCAAATATGGGATGGCTGCATGCTTACAAACTGCCCGGACCGCAACTTGAACAGATGACGCAATCGTTCCAAGGGATTCCACTCTATGATACTGAATATCAGTGGTATGGTGCAGCGTTATCAAGTTTCGGTATCATGTACAACGAAGAACTTCGTGAACTGTTGAAACTCCCGAAAGCCACGGCATGGGAAGATCTGGGGAATTTGGAATTGCTCGGTAAAATTGGCGCAGCGGATCCGAGAGAGAGCGGTTCCGCACACATGGTCTATGAAATCATTCTTCAAACCCTGGGATGGGAAGATGGGTTTGCACTTTTGACGAAGCTTGGCGGTAATGTGCGCGGTTTCTCGGCGGGTGCCAACGCTATTCCGACAGATGTCGTTGCTGGCCAAGTCATTTACGGACTTGCAATTGATTTTTATGCGTACGGCCAAATTGCGGTTGTCGGGGCAGATAAGATTAAATACGTAGTACCCGCCGATGGCGCGGTGGTCACGGCTGATCCGATTGCGATCCTCAAAGGTGCTCCCAATTTACCCGTTGCGGAGAAATTCCTTGAATTTGTCTTATCGGAAGACGCACAGAAACTCTGGATGCTTCGCAACAAACCCACCAAAGCCCAACTTGACAAAGCAGAGGACAACCCAGAGAAACGCTCAGTGCTTAATAAAACCACCGACCCAGAGGGTCCTGAATGGAAGGGTGGCTTGAACCGTGCCAGCGTACTTCCAGCACTCTACGATAAATTGGGAGAAAGATGTATTGTCCCGAACCCGTTTGCTATGGAAGGTACACCTTTTCAATATGACTCTAAGAAGGGCGGCACCCGGTGGAATATTGTTAACGATCTCTTCGGCATCCTGATTATCGATTCGCATAAGGATCTCGTCAACGCGTGGAAGGCGATTCAGAAGTGTAAAGACCCTGCAAAACGGGAAGCAGCGATTGCAGCTTTAACGAAGATGCCGATAACCGAAGCAGAGGCAATGGAACTCGCAAAGGATGCTTGGAAAGACCCGACAGTGCGTAACGAAAAAATCAAGGAATGGGGACAGTTCGCGAAAGAGAAGTTCAAAGAGGCGCGGAATCTGGCAAGATAATTGTTACACCCAAGAATTCAGAGAGTTTCTCACATTCCTCACGGTAGTGGGCAATTTTTGTTGAATCGCCTGCCTCCCCGGTCATCTTTGCTGCCATGAATTCGTGTGGATAGTGGGCTTTCAGGTATGCCATACGGTACGCCAACATAGAATACGCGACAGTGTGCGATTTGTTGAAGACATAGCGACCAATAGGTTCAAGCATCTCAAATATCTCCGCTGCTTCCTCTTTAGCGAACCCTTTTTTGACTGCCCCTTCAACGAACTTCTCACGTTGTGTCGTAAGCAACGTCTCGTTCTGCTTACCCATCGCGGCGCGAAGTATATCCGCTTCAGCGAGCGTAAAGCCTGCTATATCGTGTGCGATTTGCATCACCTGCTCCTGATAGATGCATACACCGTACGTGCTTTCGAGTGCGCCTTCAAACGAGGGGTGCATATACGCCACGGGCTGCACTCCATTTTTTCGATCTATGTACCGTTGCATGTCCCCGTTTTCTATCGGACCCGGACGATAAAGGGCGGGAATCGCGGAGAACTCCTCAAAGTTATCCGGTTTGAGTTCGGTAACAACCCGATACATACCAGAGGACCCTTCCAACTGGAACAAACCAGCGATGAGTCCGTTGCCGATTAGCGAATACGTTTGTTCATCGTCAAATGGAATTTCCGCTAACTTGATCTCAATGCCGTGGTTTGCCTTAATCATTTGAAGGCAGTCGTGTGTCTCAGTAAGACTCCGTAAGCCGAGGGAATCAAATTTGATGATCCCGACATCTTCAACAATTTTACCTTCAAACTGCGATGCGACCTGGTCGTGTATATCCTTGAACAATGGGACGTAGTTTGTCAACGGTCCCTCTGTGACGACAATCGCGGAGGCATGACACGAAACGTGCCGTTTCATACCCTCCACCGCCTTGCTAATCTCAATCAACTCCTTATTTTCCGGGAGTTCGGCGAGTGTCTGAAATTCGGGCACCCGTTCCAAGACCTCATCAAGCGTGATTCCGGGAAAAGGCGGAATTAGCCGCGTCAACTGTTCGACTTTTTCGAGAGGCACCTCAAGTGCCCGCCCGACATCCTTAATAGAAGCTTTCGCACCTAAGGTCGCAAAGGTCGCAACTTTGCCGACAGAATCCGCTCCGTATTTTTTCGCCAAGTATTCAATCACAGGTTCACGAGCGCGGTCAGCGAAATCAATATCAATATCCGGAGGATTGAGACGTTCAAGGTTTAAAAACCGTTCAAACAGACAACCGTAATCCATCGGATTGAAACCGATCACATCAAGGGCATACAGCACGAGACTACTGGCGGCGGAACCGCGTGCAGAAAGTGGGTACCCTTGTTTGTGGGCATAGTTGACGTAATCCGCCACAATAAGAAAATAGTTGGCGTACCCTGACTGTTTGATGATATCCAATTCATAATCAATCCGTTGTCGGATCGGTTCGGAGAGTTCACCATATTTTTTTCCTAAGCCTTGGTAACATAGTTCTCTCAGATAACTGTCGTGTGTCTGCCCTTCGGGGATCTCATATTTCGGCATTGCGTCTTGTCGGTAGTCAAGTTGAAGATTGCACCGATTCGCAATTTCAAGTGTATTACTGATAGCCTCCGGTGGATAATCCTTAAGTGCTTCCCGCATTTCGTCAACACTTTTAAAGTAGAAGTGGTTGTCAAACCGCGGACGCTCTTGGTCGTTGACAGTCTTCCGCATCTGGATACAAAGAAGCACGTCGTGCATTTCGTGGTCGGACTTGCGGAGATAGTGGCAATCATTCGTACCGACGAGCGGCAGATTGAACTCTTTCGCCAGCTGCACCATCACCGGATATGCCTCCAGTTCCTTGTCGATGTAGTGATTCTGTATCTCAACGTAGAGGTTTCGTTCACCCATTATCTCCATCAGCATTTTGAAACTTTGAATCGCTTCGTCGCGTCGATTTGAACAGAGGAGTTGTGGCACCTGTCCTTGGATACACCCGGTCAGTGCGATGATGCCATCCCGGTGTTCACGCAAGATTTCCATGTCAATACGCGGCTTACGATTGAATCCCTCCGTGTATCCAAGCGATACCAGTTCTAAGAGGTTTTGGTAGCCGGTTGCATCCTCGGCAAGCAGCGTGAGATGGTAGGGACCGCCCGGTTCTTGCACACGTGTCTTTCGACTCCCTTGCGCGACATACACTTCACAACCGATGATCGGTTTGACCCCTGCTTCTGTTGCCTTGTTGTAGAGTTCCCATGCGCCGAACATGTTCCCGTGGTCTGTAAGTGCAACGGCAGGGACACTATTTTCAACTGCCCAATCCACCATATCTGGAATACGGCACGCGCCATCAAGCATACTATATTCGCTATGGTTATGGAGATGAACAAATTCGGAACCGGTTTTGGAAGGAATATAAGTACCCCCTTCAGGAGAGGTGCCATCCTGCCGAGTGGAGAACGGCGTGGTAGGTTCGCTTTGCGTCTCAATTCCTGTTGCCAGGACAGTGACATCAACTGTATCTTCAGTCTCAGTCTCAGGCTCATCGTCCCTGTAGACCAATCCAAAGATAATCTGTGCTTCGGGTGCAGTATCTTTGATTACCGTCATCGCTGCATCCAATTCATGCATCATGAAATCTTGTGGCGCGCTGATGTTGACAATCATCCCAGGGGCATCTCCCAATTTTCCACCATCCAAGAGAGGAGAAGCAACGGCGTTTTCCGCAGCGATCCGCGCCCGATTTTCACCGTTTGCTTTTCCTATACCCATCAACACCGTACCAGCATTCTGCATGACGCTCTCTACATCGGCGAAGTCAACGTTAATTTCGCCTGACTCCACAATAATATCGGCGACACTTTTAACACCGCGTAGCACAGTCTCATTACTCATGCGGAACGCTTCGCTCGTTGGGAGATCTGCCTCTACAGTATCCATGAGTCTCTGGTTGGGCACCACAATAACGGCATCGGTGCTCTCTCGTAGTTCCTGAAGACCGTATTCTGCTTGTTCGGCGCGGCGTTGTCCTTCAAAATCAAACGGACGCGTTACAACACCTATTGTTAAGGCACCATGCTCTCGTGCAAGGGATGCGATCATAGGCGCGGCACCTGTCCCCGTTCCGCCACCCATGCCTGCTACAACGAAAAGTAGACGCGCGCCTGCAAGCACAGCGTCAAGTGTCCCCAGATTTTCCTCAGCTGCACTTCTACCTATCTCTGGATTCGCATCTGCGCTAAACCCTTGCGTCGTGTCAGTCCCGATCTGTATCTGCATCGCACCTTCACACGTGCGAAGTGCTTCCAAGTCTGTATTCACAGCATAAAATTCCACTTCTTTCCAATCAGCTGCCATCATCCGTTTGATGATGTTCCCACCCGCGTCGCCGACACCGAAAATCTTAATTTTGTACCCTGACGGCTTTGCGACTTCTTTTTCATACGTCATAGTTGTTCCCCTCTTAACTTCCTCAACGCCAAATTCCTCACGCAGGAGCGTCCGAATTTGGCTGAGTCTTGTTTTGACGGTACCCGCCGCCAAACCAAGTTCCTCTGCAATCTCGTTGACAGTCCACAACTCTAAGTAGTATAACACCGCAATCGCGCGGACACGCTCTGGGAGGTGGTGTACGGCTTCTGTTACAGCCGCGCGAAGTTCCGTCTCCCGGAAACGGGCAAGCACATCCCGATCAATCGTCTCAGCGAGTTGCTCTGCACTCTGAAGAATTTCGCTTCTGGTGTGCGACTTGGCGGCGTAGTACCTTCTGCAAGTCGTCCAGGCTATCTTTCGGAGCCAAGCACCGAAAC
This sequence comes from Candidatus Poribacteria bacterium, assembly GCA_026706025.1. Classification (NCBI taxonomy): domain Bacteria; phylum Candidatus Poribacteria; species Candidatus Poribacteria bacterium. The sequence goes on along the minus strand of JAPOZO010000077.1, from coordinate 34,896 downwards.
TGCTGATTTCGCGTAAACCGCCGATGTTTTCCCAGACTGCAACCCAAACGTCTTGAAAGATCTCTTCAGCATCGCGGATCTGACGGGAGTTAAAAACAACCAGTTGCCAAATTCTGGAACTGTGGCGGGCTGCGAGCTGCGCAAATGCCGCCTCATCACCGTCTTGCACGCGCTGAATGAGCTCTTCGTCTGTCAAATCTGTGTACGTTGATGAATCATATCGCATAGACAAATTTCCAATTAGATTTCGTCAATTAGACTGTAGTTATAAAGAGGAGAATTTATGCGGAAAGGGTTTAAAAAAATGTAAACAGTCGATTTTTTTCGCTATCGCCTTCGTGATGCCATGTCAAAACCGACTGCTGCAACAAGCACCACGCCTTTAATAATATCCTGCCATGAAGCATCCATATTTGCCATGCTCATACCGTTGTTGAGGCTTTCCATGACGAACGCACCTAAAACCGCACCAAAGATGCTCCCGCGCCCGCCCATTAGACTGGCACCGCCGATAACACACGCAGCGATAGCGTCTAACTCCAGCAACCGTCCTGCCTCTGGACTCGCGCTCCCGACACGCGCCGTCATGACGACCCCCGCGATTGCCATCAAGGCACCCATCGTCGCAAATACCCGCAACGTGATACCGCGGACATTCACCCCGGAGAGGTACGCTGCTTCCGCATTGCCGCCGACCGCATAGACGTAACGTCCGAAACGGGTGTGGCTCGCGATGAAATGGAACACGAACGCCAATCCGAAAAGAATGCATACTGGAAACGGAACGCCTTTATGCGCATTCATCACGGTGATGAACGCGATAATCAGTGCCGACATCCCGACGACCTTCAATAGAAACATGAGCAGAGACGCTTGTTCTGGGTTTCCGTATTGCAGCCGCCCAACGCGTTGTCGGTAAAATCGGTAACCACTAATGCTTAACCCGACTACCATAAGTGCCCATCCGAGCATCGGCGAGAGGTAGGCATTGCCAATCGCTTTGAGCCAATTGTCTGGGAGCAGGATGGTCTCGCCTTTGGTAAAAGCCAGCATCAAGCCGCGATACGCCAAAAAGCCGCCCAGTGTGACGATAAACGCCGGGATACGCTGATATGCGACGAGGTAACCCTGCATCAATCCCATTAGGATACCGATGCAGATAACGATGAAGAGCGTGACGAGAATCGGTTGCCCCCACCAGACGTGTACAATCGCTGCGATCGCACCGAGTAAACCGGCACCGTAGCCGACTGACAGGTCGATGTTGGCAGAAACGATAACCAAGGTCATGCCGACAGCGAGGATGGCAGTGACAGCGGCTTGGCGGGAGAGATTCGACAGGTTCCGAGTGCTAAGGAAGGTGCCACTGGTCAGCAGTGTGAAAATCACCCAGACACAGAAGAGCGCAAGCACCATCGCATACATACGGAGATTAAGACGCTTCATATGTCAGGAATCACTCCTATTTGGATGGGAGCCGAATCCATCTTTCAAGGGCGGCAGCATTCTCAAAAAATGAACGGATGAGCGCAAATTCGTCGGCGGTTAAGATCGCACAACGTAACAGCCCCTCCCGAGAACCATAAACTTCCAGCTGCCCAAGCCAGATTTTACGTAATACTTCTGTATCCAGTGGAGCCATACCACTCGGCACCGCAGCTACCTTCATTAATTTTATCGTATCGGAAGTGGACATTTCTGATGAATACGTATCCATTAATGGATCAATCAGGTGCATCTCCACGAATGCCTCCATTTTTTCTGACTCGGAGGTGATGTCTGGTTCGTTCGCGATTAGCTCACGGAATTTGAAATAGAAATCTATAGAGATTTGAACTTCCTCATCCGTTACCTCTGGCGGCAGAATTTCTTTAAACGTGAATAGGGTAGCTGATTTCTGTTCGATGGTGGGAACTGCGGCAAGATAAGTCGGATAATCTTTATAAGCTGCGCCGACTTGCTCTTCCAGATAAGTCAAATACAACTGACTTGACAAAACTACATCCAGAGTTCCTTCTTCTTCAAGAACTTGCGTTAAGAGTTTTTCTTGGCTTTCGGTTAAAGGTTCTTCTCCAGATTCTATCAAGAACGTTTCTCGCTCCTCGAGGTGTGCCCCCATACCCTTCATGAATCCTGCTATTTCAAAGGGAGCTTTTATAGCACTTACGGCACCACAACCGAAAAATGTGGTCAATGAAAGACAACAAAGGAGTAAGCAAAGGATAGGAACCCTCTTGCGTAATTTGTGTTCTGCTATCCATAACCGATTATTTCGTTTCATGATAACCTCTCCAGAAGCGGAAGTTATAGTTTTGCGCTAACATGCAAGGAGATTCTGAAAATTTTTCGTCGTTATCTCGCCGATTGCTTCTATGGAAGTATTACGAAGATTCGCGATTTTTTCCGCTACAGCGCGGACATAAGCCGGTTCATTTCGCTTGCCGCGTCGGAACTGTGGCGCGAGCCATGGACAATCGGTTTCTATCAACAATCGATCTTCAGGTACTTCCTGCGCGACGGCTTGGATATCTTTGGCATTTGGATAGGTCACAATTCCACCGATACCGATATGGAATCCGATCGCAAGACTTCTATGCATCAACGCCACATCACCAGTAAAGCAGTGCAGCACGCCTCGGATTTTCCCTTGCCGCGCCTCTAAGATAGGTAGGATATCCATGTAAGCATCGCGGTTGTGGATAACAATAGGCATCTGCAACTCTTCAGCGAGGTCCAATTGTTCCTCAAACGCCGCTTTTTGTACCGGGCGCGGTGAAAGGTTGCGGTAATAATCCAATCCCATTTCGCCAAGCGCAATCACCTTCGGGTGTGCAGCGAGTTCACGAAAGGTTTTTAGCACATCCGGGGTCAGATCCTTTGCATCGTGCGGATGCATCCCGACAGTGGCATAAATGTGTGGATGTTTCTCCGCTAATGCCACTGCGCCGAGACTGGTCTCCATATCAAAACCGATAACCAAGATATTGGAAACCGCGGCTTCTTGGGAGCGTTTCAGCACCGCGTCTCGATCGCGATTGAATTGGGAGAGCTGAATATGTGCGTGTGAGTCAATAAACATTTCGGTCCCTAATTCCGGTAGGTGCGGTTTGGAACCGCACGGATTTGAAAGGGAGGCTAACAAAAAATCACATCAAAGGTGTTCGGATAATGGTTTCAAGTGTATGTGCGCGGGGTGGCTGCGTTACAAGGAACAGAATCAGATCCGCGACATCTTCTGGAAGCGTCAGATGCGCAATCACATCGTCAGGATGGTTATCGCGACGCATCTTGGTATCGACTGGTCCCGGACAGACAACCGAGGCTTTCACGCCGTGCGCTCTTCCCTCGTTGTTTGTTGTCTCGGTGAAACCGATAACGGCGAATTTGGAGGCGCAATACGCCCCGCCGTTGACGTGTCCAAATTTACCGGAAACCGAGGAGACATTAACGATATGTCCATACTTCCGCTCGCACATGTGGCTGAAGACGGCTTGTGTGCCGAGAAATACGCCTTTGAGGTTGACAGCCATTGTCAAATCCCAATCCTCTTCTCGAATCTTCGGAATCGGGTTGTGGATTGCTACACCCGCGTTATTAACGAGGATGTCCACCTTGCCGAAGGTGTCAAGCGTTTGTGCAACCATGGCATCAACATCGGCTTTCAACTGAATGTCGGTTGTGATGGCGAGTGCGCGTCTGCCGAGTTGTGTCACCTCTTCGGCGACAGCAGATATCTCCGTGTCAGTCCGTGCGGCAAGAACGATGTCTGCGCCTTCTCTGGCAAATGCGAGAGCAGTTGAGCGACCAATGCCGCGTCCGCCACCTGTGATAATCGCGATACGGTTTTCAAGTTTCACGAGTCCTCCTTAAAGTAGTAAGTTAAGTGTCGCGAGCGACAAGAAATCCGCAGAAATCCCCAAGCAAAAACACTCGCTCCCACAGAGTACTACTGAATTTGATATGCCGCGAGTTTTTGCTTATTGAACAGAATGCCGTGCCCTGGACGTTCAGGCGGTGAAAAGTGACCATCCTTAAGCGTCAAAGTATCGTCAAGTACCGGATCAAGCGAAGGAATATATTCCACAAAAAGCGAGTGTGGTACTGCGGCAGAGAGATGCACATGCAAATCCATTAGGAAATGTGGGGAAACAGAGAGTCCAAAACATTCCGCGGTGTGTGCGACCTTCATCCATTCAGAGATACCACCGACGCGCACAGCATCGGGTTGTAGAATGTCCGCTGCGCCTTGTGCGATATACTCCTTAAAGACATATTTATTGTAAATCGTCTCGCCGATAGCGATCGGAATCGTAGTTTTCTCGCGCAACGTCACATGGCTATCTACGTCATCTGCCTCAATGGGTTCCTCAAACCAGAAAAGGTCTGCCCCTTCGACGCGACACGCCAGTTGAATGGCTTCACGCGCGTTCCACTTCATGTTGGCATCAATCATAAGATAGGGTTCTTGCCCAATCGCTTTCCTGACAGCGAAGATGCGTGCCACGTCTTCGTGGAGACTGTCGCGCCCGACTTTAATCTTGATACCTTTGAAGCCTTGCGCCACAAATGCCACGGACTGCCTGACGAGTTCGTCTTCGGAGAGATGGAGCCAACCGCCGTCTGTGTTGTAGACGGGAACAGCAGCTCTCGCGCCACCAAGGAGTTGGTAAAGCGGCAACTCGGCGCGCTTTGCCATGAGGTCCCAGAGCGCGATGTCTACCGCTGCCATGCCTAAACCGACGATACCGCCTCTGCCGACCCAGTGTGTCTCCATCCACATCCGATTCCAAATCCGGTCAATGTTGGCGGCATCCTCTTCAAGGAGAATAGGCGTGAGATAGGCATCCATAGTCTGTTTGATTGCCTCGCCACCTTTACCGATCGTGTAAGAGAACCCGGTGCCAACAACACCATCTGCATCTTCAATTTCAATGAAAGGGAACTCCATAGAGACAAAGGTTTGAATAGCATCAACGCGTTCAACTTGAGGCGGGATGTCGTATAAAGCTGTACGAACTGATTTAATTTTCATTCAATCTTCCTACTGCTTTAGGTTTTCGATCATCGGCAGCAATTTTTCGATACAGATACGCGAGGCTTCTTCACCGGCTTCAGAAAACGCCTGTCCGCCCGGTTTATTGAGAATAGCATCGTCGATTTTGAGCGAGGGTCGCCAGTGCGTTTCAAGGCAGAGGTGTCCTTCATATCCGTCATCAATAAAGGCTTGCAGCTGCCCTTGCCAGTCGATTACACCGTCGCCGACAGGAACGGATTCCATTTCGCCGGTATCGGGGTTTGGTGCCGCGTCCTTGAGATGCGCATGGATCATTGTCGGTTTCATCTGATTGTACGCATCGGGGTATGGCGTCTCACCGCCCTTGGCATGCGCTTCGTTGGCAGGATCCCAGATACCACGGATATTCGGAGAATCAATCTGCTCAATAAATTCCGCTGTGAGCTTGGCAGTACTGAGCGAGGTGGTGGATTCGTTTTCCATGCCGAGTACGATGCCTTCGCCATCTATCATCCGGCGCGGTTCATCGTAGGCAGCGATAATGTCGTCCCAACGTTCCTCGGTCTCACCGGTATCCCAGAAGACGAAGGTACGGATGAGGTTGGTATCAAACGCCTTTGCTGTGCGGATGCATCCTTTCAGTATATCAAGGTGCTCTTTCCGCTCTTCAGCGTTGTCCATATCGCATTTAAAAAAAGGGGAGGCAACGCCGATAATCTCAATGTCGGTGTCATCAAGTAGGCGTTTCATTTTCTCGATGTCGGCTTCAGTAAGTTCGTGTGGAAGCTTATCCCAGACGGAACGAATTTCGATCGAGTGTAAGTTGAAATCTTTCACAAAATTGACAACGGTGGCGAAGTCCTGTGAAACTTCGTCGCCGATAACGCCAAGTTTAAACATAGCTGTGTTTCTCCTTTGAAACTTTTACGACATGTTAACACAGCACAATGTTAATAGCAAGCAGGATTTTCTGTTGAGCATTTCGGCCAATATGTTATCATATTGATACAGTGAAACGGGCATGAGCGGAACATTCAGTTTTCAGCGAAGCGTTAGAGAATTTTGTGATATAATAGTCAGTTAACACCGAAAGGTATACGGTAGATTTTATGACCGAATTTCAAGGAGGAGCACCCATGAAAATCACAGGCTTTGAATATCGGACCGTCTCCATCCCTTTCCTTCCAGCAATACAAGAACACTCGGGCATGGAATATCCAACGACCTTGGTCTGGGTACATACAGATGAAGGTCTGACAGGGTTGGGTGAAAGTAATTCTCTGCACAGCGATATTACAGATCAAGCTGACAGTATCGCTGAAAGGTACGTCGGCAAAAACCTTTGGGATATTGACCTTTCATCCGAATCATTCACCTTCCAGTCAGCCTTTTATGACTTGGCTGGACAGGCATTGGGTGTGCCAGCACATAAACTCATCGGTGAAAAACATCGGGATAGCGTTGAACTCGCCTACTGGTCGCCCCCGATGCCGCCGGAAGCGACAGCAGCGGAGGCAGAACGTGCTGCAGACCTTGGGTTTCGGGTACACAAGCTCAAAGCACGTAAGGCGACTATCGTCGAAACGGCGCGCTTAACGAAAGAAGCGTGCGGACCGGATTTCCAGATTCGCGTCGATCCGAATACAGAATTCGGAGACTTGGAGACCGGACTCCGGCTCGCTGAGGAATTGCTCCCGTACAACATCGAAGTCTATGAAGACCCGATTCGGTTTGAGGATTTATCTTGGTATCGCCAGATGCGGGAAAAAGTGGAAGTGCCAGTTGCAAGGCATATCGGGGGTGGGCAAGAGATTTTAAAGAACATCCGTGCGGATGCAGTGGACGCTATCAATACCGCGGGGAACGTCGCTGGACTGCGGAAGAGTGCTGCCGTTGCTGAAGCCGCGGATTTGCCGATTTGGGTGCAGATTTTTGCTTTCGGTTCATGCGTCGCCTCGACCTTCGCCGCACACATGGCATGCACAATACCGAACTGCACGATGCCGATTGACGAACTCCCGCACATCCGTATTGACGATCTCTCTGGCGGTAGCATGGATTTATCTAACGGCGCAATCAACCTGACAGACGCGCCGGGATTGGGTATCAGTCTTGATATGGATGCCGTTGAGCGGTATCGCATTCGTTAGATAGTTTAGGACTTACGTAACGCCTTGGTATGTGCTATACCACATCGCAATAGGCATAATTTTGCGATTTTGTGTAAGTCCTATTTAATTCTTAAGCATCTTGAGGATATGCTTCGCCAAAGAATCTTTAATTTCTCTATGGCGCGGAACTGGCTGAGAAACGCGCGTATCTGGATTCTGATACCAATCATGTTTCGCGCCATGACGAATGAGTACACATCCCATCTTCTTCAACTCACGAATTAGGTCTCGTCTTTTCATGCAATCTGTAACTCTGCAACCTTTCGGACACATGGAATAGCGCCGCTCGTGAGTTCAGTATAGAGGTCAAGAAGGTTTTCCTCAAGCACTGCTAATGTTTCCCCTTGCGTCCAATAATCGGGGTATGCCTCAAGGTAACCCAGGAACATGTTTTCATCCTGCCAGTAAATGTACTTCTGCGTTTCCATACATAGCACCTACCAAATAGGGAGCAATCCCCAGACATTATTCCCGCATATTGATAATTATACCACTCAAATTATCAGAAATCAAGATTTATTTTGAAAAAATTAGGCGATAAGGAAAGAACCACTACAAGTCGGGCAACTTGCCCACAACCTCCACCGTTTTTAGGCTGACGGTGATGACGCGGGCAGTGTCGGAAGTTTTTCAAAGAAACGCCGCATCGCTATATTGTCAGTGATACCTGGGTTTTCTAAGAAGTTTTCAAACTGTGGGGCTGCAGCTCCCCTCGCCTCTGAAGCGTTCGGTTGATTGCTTGCGGTAGCTCCTCAGCAAGAATAGTGTAAAAGGCATCCGGGGCTAAGTTCGCATAGTCCTGGAAATTGAGTTGTATAGGGAAATAGTCAGTGTCTTCTGCTTGAAGTGCGGAAGCTTCAAGATCTGAAAAGTATAGCAGGTTTGGGGTGGAGCGTCAAGATTATTGTTCTGAATCCATAACGAATTGGTTTGCAATGAAGGCAGAAGATGTGCTAAAATTGCTCTTACTGTAGGGCGACATCTTGGTTGCAATACGCACTGGACTGTTAGTGGAAACCGATAGCCATCTCGCGGACTGCTGATGGCTGACGGTTTCTGTAATTGTAGCGTCGATTATGGAGGCGGAAAATGGTGAATTACACAGAATTGTCACTGCCACAAGATCAGAAAGAAGAAATACATCGGATTTTATCAGACGCTGCGGGGAGTGCCGGTGCCGTGAATAACGACGCTATAGTGCGAAGTCTCCAAGAACTCGCTACGGATGATGCGGATACCCAATCCCACTTTTCAGAAATCATCATCCCCGTGTTAGAAGCCGCCCTCAATTCACCGAACCCTGAATCCGCCTTAAATCGCTTTTCTCGCTTCGCGCAAGTCGCGTTCAATCGTCGATGGCTCTATCAACTTCTGCGCGATGCGCCGTTCCTTATGCGCACGATCATCTTCGGTTTCGGTGCGTCCACGTATCTGTCGGAAACGCTCATCCGCAACCCGGAATATTTCTATGACATCATTGATGCGAATGTGATGGATACCGCGAAAACTTCCGAGACGATGTACGAAGAACTGGCGCGATCGCTTTCGCATTTCGATTCGGTGGATCAGAAACTCCGTGTCCTTCGACGCTATAAACGGCGCGAGACGCTCCGTATCGGATTGTGCGATCTGCTTAAGACGGTAGATGTCAAGACGACGACTTGGGAGTTGAGCAATCTGGCGGAGGCAGCACTGCAACACTGCTACGAGATCGGACGCGATCAGATCATGCAACCGAAATTCGGCACACCACTCAATGAAGATGGCGACGCACCGTGCCGTTTCGCTATTATCGGTATGGGGAAATTAGGGGGCTATGAATTGAACTTCAGCTCCGATATCGACCTTATTTTCGTCTACTCGGACGACGCTAAAACGGATACCGGCACCGACAATAGCGAGTACTTCTCACGTCTCTGCGAATTCATCATCAAAGCCATGAGTGAGATTACGCCAGAGGGTTACGTCTTTCGGGTCGATATCCGCTTACGTCCTGAAAGTAGTGCGGGGGTGATTATCCGTTCGATGGAGAGTTATGAAAGTTACTATGAAGGTTGGGGGGACCTGTGGGAGCGTCAGGCGTTAATCAAGGCACGTTCCGTTGCAGGCGATATGGCGTTTGGTGACGAGTTCATCCGTATGATCCAACCGTTTGTGTATCAACGCTATTTAGACGGTGTCACGCTCGGTGAGATTAAGGCGGACATCGGACGCACTAAGGTACGGATAGAGGAGCGGCTCGTCGGCGAAGGTGCGAATCTCGAAAAACATGTCAAACTCGGTCCGGGGGGTATCCGTGATATTGAGTTCACAGTGCAGTGTCTGCAGATGATTCACGGTGCTAAGCGGAAATCGTTGTGTTCACACAACACACTCGAAACGATCGCAGCACTCAAGGAGAACGCATTGCTTACGGCAGAGGATGCGGACGCGCTCGCGGCTGCCTATCGGTTCCTACGCTCGGTTGAGAACGGTATCCAAGTTGAGGCGGATCAGCAGCGATATTCAATTCCTGAAAAAACATCTGAAGAACGTGAACTTGCCCGACGCGTGGGTTACCCACACACACTGGAGACGGATGCGTTGGTAGCATTTCGGAAGGACTACCGCACGCATACTGAGCGTGTGCGCGCTATTTTCCAGAAGATTACCGCAACGGCGATTGCGTCCGAAAAGGGACTCGATATTAGCCTTCTGCTTTCCGAAGAGGATCCGAAACAGTTAGAGACCTTCTTAACCGAGTTCCATTTTGAAAACGTGCGGGAGGCACAGCGTCTCCTCAGACAACTCGCGAACGGTGGCGATGGTATCCAATTCTCACCGAGTGTTAGGCGTACCTTCTTCAAACTTGCGCCGACGCTTTTAAATGTTTTACGGGATTCTCCGAACCCGGACATGGCACTCCGCTATCTTTCAGCATTTACAGATAAAGTGGGGGCACGCAGCAGCTACTACACGATGTTCGCCGAGAAACCTTCAACGCTTGAGGCACTTACGCGGGTCTGCGGTACAAGTCTCTACCTCTCGGATATGCTTATCGCAAGTCCTGAACTCTTTGACCTGTTGACGGTGCCGACGTTGATAGAACGTTCCAAGACGCTTGCTGAGAAACAGGCGGAGGCGTTACAAATTGTCGCGGAGGCATCAGAAGCGCGGATGTTGTCCATGTTGCGGCGCTATAAGAACGACGAGATTTGGCGTATCGCCTTGCGGAATATCCTCGGTAATGCGACACTCCCGACGACGACTGAAGAACTCTCCGATTTAGCAGAGGCTGTCCTGCAAGCGATTTATCCAGAAATTGAAGCCGAAATGCGTGAGGCACACGGCACACCACTTGACCCCGATGGCACCCCCGTGACATTCGCGATCATTGCGATGGGTAAGTTTGGTGGACGCGAACTGAACTTCAGCTCAGACTTAGATGTGATGTACGTCTATTCGGCAGACGGCGAGACGACCAAAGGTATGCCGAATGTAGAGTATTTCTCGGCTGTCGGTTTGGCGTTAGTAAATCGGCTTGCTGGAAACGGGATGGGTATCTATGAAATTGACCTACGGCTCCGTCCACATGGAGCAGGAGGTGCGATTGCATTACCCTTGGCGGGGTATCAGCATTATTACGATACCACCGCGGAGGTCTGGGAACGTCAAGCGTTAACGCGGGCGCGTGTTGTCGCTGGAGACATACAAGGGGTTGGAAACCGATTTCTGGACATTGGGCACACCTTCTGTTATGGCAGTTCACTGACATCCGAAGACATCGCGCAGATTGTACATACACGGAAACGGAAGGAGGCGCAAGCCACGCGCAGACCTACCACGCGACGCAGAGGACGCAGTAAAACACAGACACCGATTGCCAATGTCAAATCTGGATACGGCGGACTCGTCGATATCGAATTCGCCGTGCAAACGCTTCAACTCGTACACGGTGGAGAAGCACCCTCTGTTCGTGTCCAAAATACACCGCTTGCGATTGAGAGACTGCAGAATATCGGCGTGCTGACAGAAGTACAGTGTGACGGATTATCGGAGGCGTACCTGTTCCTTCGCCGCGTCGAGAATGCGTTGCGGATTGTCCACGACCGCGCGTTGGATGCACTCCCGAAAAACCGAACAGAACTGGCGCAGTTGGCACGCCGACTCGGATACGAGGAAACGGAAGGGGCATCTACCGTAGATGCATTCTTGCAAGATTACGGGAAGTGGACAGAGACGACCCGCTCCCTATTTAATCAGATTCTTGTTGATTGAAGCTATAAACATACCCATCACTATTTAACCGAAAATTCTGTCTCCGAAAAACCAACCGATTCCAGCCGCTAAGAGAATCATAAGAAACAGCAGCACTTTAAACGCTCGACCGCTAAGGAATCTCGATATCTTTGACTTTTCAAACATTTCCAGTTCTTCCTTATATTCTCTCTTATATTGCTTTACAGCAGGTCTATACCAAAATATCCAAGCGAAAAGTGCTATGAGCAGGAGTATTGATACAGCTAACAAAAGGAGTTTCTCTGTCCCAGGTGAAATAGGTGAGATTTGCAGGTTAGGAATCAGGATATAAAACAGGATTCCCAGAGCAGCGAAGCCCAAGACGAGTAGAAACATCGTTGCCCACATAAAATTTCTCAACACCTGTTTTCTTTCTTTGCCGTGTTCGTTTTCCATATTGACATGTTCCTTGTTGGAAGGTTTTTACGACATTGTAATATTAGTCCGAAAAAATGTCAAAAAAGACTGAAAATTTCCCTTGAGAAATCGCGATAAACTTGTTAGAATAGATGGCAATTCTTTTTGGCGTAGGGAGAAAATTTATGGTTTTTGGACAAGGAACACATCAATATACTGTGCAAGAAGATTGGTGGTCACTGCCAGAGGGTTGGGAATTCGGATGGATTCCGGCTGTCGCTGTTGACTCACAAGACCGAGTCTATGTTTATAGTCGGAGTGAGCACCCAATGGTTGTCTTTGATCGGGACGGCAACTTTATCGACGCTTGGGGCGACGACATCCTCAAGGATGCACACGGGATTTTCATTGATGCCGATGATAATATCTACTGTACGGAACGTGATACACACGTTATGCGCAAGTTCACTACGAATGGTGAACTGCTGATGACGCTCGGCACACCGGACGAACCCGGGGCAGAGGGAGAGCCTTTCAACCAACCGACAGATTTAGCACTTGGGCCCGATGGCGAAATGTATATCAGCGATGGATATGGGAACGCTCGCGTTCATAAATACTCACCCGATGGCGAGTTGATTAAATCGTGGGGACAGCCCGGTACAGGTCCCGGTGAGTTTGACCTACCGCATTGTGTCCGAGTCGATCCGCGCAATAGACTCATGGTTGCTGACCGCGAAAACAACCGTATCCAGTTCTTCACGCTTGATGGGGAATACATTGAAGAGTGGGGAGACTTATTGCAACCCGACACGATCTATATCGACGAAGATGATCTTGTCTATATCGCTGAATTGGGTCAGCGTATCAGCATCATGACATTGGACGGTGAGGTTATTTCGCAATGGGGCAGTGAACGCGGCAGTACCGTTCCCGGTGAATTTATGGCATGCCCACACGGCATCTGGTTGGATTCGCACGGCGATATATACGTTGGCGAAGTTCAAGCGGACGCACGACTTCAAAAATTTATCCGGCAACGATAGAATGGGAGTCTATCCCGTCTAAAATTGAGGTCTGTTTGGGAGCGTGTGGTTTCTTTCACAATGCGACGGGCGATGAATCGTCCTATAATTTTTAATGTGGACGGTCTAACAGGTTTTATGAGACGAAGTTCTTATGTCTCACGATGGTAGTTCTATATTGTAGGGCGAGGTCCTCATGCCTCGCCCATCACTTCATTAAGGTCGAACACTATGGCAGAAAATTCCTCGTTTTTCCAGAAAGTGAACACGGACTTTGACAAAGCCGCGCAGTTCACCGACTATCCGCCTGGGTTATTGGAACAGATAAAAATCTGTAATAGTTCTTGTCATTTCACGTTCCCGATAAAACGCGACGACGGGACTATCCAAACGATCCACGGTTGGCGCGCCGAGCATAGCCACCATAAACTCCCAACGAAAGGTGGCATCCGTTACAGCACCCTCGTCAACGAAGATGAGATCATCGCGCTTGCGGCGTTAATGACCTACAAGTGTGCGATTGTTGATGTTCCATTCGGTGGTGCAAAGGGCGGTATCCAGTTGGATCGGAACCAGTATTCGGAAAGCGAACTCGAACGCATTACCCGTCGCTATACCTACGAGCTCATCCAGAAAAATTACATCGGCCCCGGGGTAGACGTGCCAGCACCCGATTTCGGGACCAGCGAAACAGAAATGGCGTGGATCTTCGACACCTATATCACAATGGCACCCGATAAGCTGAATGCGATTGCGTGCGTCACAGGCAAACCGATTGAACAAAACGGGATTCACGGGCGGAGAGGAGCTACCGGGCGCGGGGTTGTCTATGGACTGGAAGAGGTATGTAGTATCGAAGAGGATATGAAACCACTTGGATTGACTCCCGGTCTACACGGAAAAAGCGTCGTCGTCCAAGGCTTTGGAAATGTCGGATATCATGCAGCGAAATTTTTAATGGAGATGGATGCACGCGTTATCGGGCTCATTGAGCGCAATGGTGGTATCTATAATCCGAAAGGACTTGATGTCGAAAAAGTCGCCATGTATCGGGCAGAAACGGGGTCACTTCGTGGGTATCCGGGAACCCAACTTATTGAGCACCCGAATGACGGCTTAGAGTTAGCATGCGATATCCTTGTACCGGCTGCGCTTGAGAATCAACTCACAGCGGAGAACGCGCCCCGGATTAAAGCTGCGATCGTCGCTGAAGCCGCGAACGGTCCCACAACCCCAGCCGCCGATGAAATTTTTCAAAAACGCGGGATCATGATTATACCGGATACCTATCTCAATGCGGGTGGTGTCACCGTCTCCTATTTCGAGTGGCTTCGGAATCTCTCACATGTGCAACTCGGACGACTCGGAAAACGGTTTGAAGACAGCACGCAGCACGCCATGCTTCACGCCGTTGAAAAAGCGACCGGCTATCAATTCTCGGATGATGAGCGTCAGTCAATACACGGTGCCGATGAGGAGGATTTGGTGAACTCCGGGCTTCAGGATACGATGATAAGAGCCTATCAGGAGTTACGTGAGACCCGCATGCAGCACAGCAGCAAAAACGATGACGTGAATTGCCGAACAGCGGCATTCATCAATGCCATCCATAGAATCGCGCAATCCTATATGCAGCTGGGTATTTTCCCGTAAAAGGAGCGGACAGATGAAAGGAGGATACAAATGGCTTATAGTAACTTTACGTTAGCAGCGGTGTTGTCAACGTTTCAATTAGAAACAGTTGAATCTGTCGGTCTCTTTTCTGAAAGCGAGCCTGTGACACCGCGCCCGCATTTCACAGCGGAACTGGCGAAAAAAGTCCCGTTAGCGGCTACGATCGGAACCGAGAAAGCCCGATCGGAACTCATTGTCGCCGACGTTCTCTTTGAACTCCGGGAACATTTTGAGGAGCGCATCAGCCTCTTTTCTGGTATTGACTTCAGCGTTGATGTCGAAAACGGTTTGACAGGGGTATGCGATTTCTTGGTCAGCCTGTCACCACTGCAAACTGTTTTAGATGCCCCCGTCATCATGCTCGTTGAGGCAAAGAAAGAAGACTTGATCAGCGGGCTCGGACAATGTGTCGCTGAGATGCTTGCAGCCCAACGCTTTAATGCGGAAAAAGAAAATAATGTCTCTTGCATTTACGGGACCGTTACTTCAGGGACAGACTGGCTGTTTCTCAAATTGGAGGCAAAATGCTTGCACATTGATTTGACAATCTACCCGATCGCGCTTTGCAACAAAATTCTCGGTATCCTTGCGAACATGGTAACTCAAAAAGCGTGAGACGCTCACGCAACCTCTACGGAGAAAAAGATGACAGCCTTAAGTGTAAACGTAAATAAAGTCGCAACATTACGAAACTCACGGGGTGGTGATATTCCGGATGTACTCACCGCTGTTGATACCTGTGTCGCTGCAGGCGCACAAGGTATCACTGTGCATCCGCGTGAAGATCAACGCCATATCACACCTAAAGATGTTACGGACATCGCCGAACGGCTAAAAGAAATCAATACAAAAAAAAGACCCACTATTGAATATAACATTGAAGGCGACCCGAGACCTGACCTTATTGAAATGGTACACCACACAAAACCGACACAATGCACCCTCGTTCCCGTTGTCGCAGGGGAGGTAACAAGCCATACCGTCTGGGATATTCGTAAAGACGGGGACACGTTGAAACCGATTATCGCAGCCTTGAAAGATGCAGATATTCGTGTCAGCCTATTTAGCGGAACAGATGTTGAACAGATAGCGAGGACACGCGACACCGGGGCGGATAGAATCGAACTCTATACCGCCCCTTACGCAATGGCAGAAACGGAAGCGGAAATTGAACGTGAATTCGCGCTGTTAGAAACCGCAGCGGCGAAGGCGGTAGATTTGGGACTTGGTGTCAACGCCGGACACGACCTGAACCTTGATAACCTACCGCTGATGCAGAAATTAGCAGGGCTTCTTGAAGTCTCTATCGGGCACCATCTCATGGCAGACGCGCTTTATATCGGCATGGAAGCTGCCGTCAAAGCGTATCGACGCGCATTGGGGCAGCAGGTAACATGACAACATCTAAAACATGCGCTATCTTCGACTTAGATGGCACGATTATCCGCGTCTCCTCAGAACAAGTTTTTTTGTCCTATCTCCTGAGCCACGGTGAGATCCCAATACCAAATTTGCTTGAGTGGACCTCCAATCTTCTGAAGGTTAAGTCCGTGCCGGTGGCGAAATCCAACAAAGTTTACCTTCGCGGTTTGGCGCAGCAACGCCTCAATGAGATTGCGCGACGCTGCTTTGTTGATACACTCCGTCCGAGCATCGCGTCCCATATTTCCAACTTGATACACGCACATCAAGCCGATGGGCGGACGGTTATTTTGATGTCAGGATCGTTGTCGTTCCTCGTTCAACCGTTCCACGAACACTTCCAAACCGATTTAATGGTTGCCCATGAATTAGAGGTAGTCGATGGGAAACTTACGGGTCAGCGTGTCGGGTTGCACCCTTTTGCGGAAAACAAAGCGAAACTTGCCCAGCAACTCGCAACTGAACATGGGCTCGACCTCAGTAACTCTTACGCGTATGGGAATCACCACACAGACGCGTACAAGTTAGAATTGTTTGGACATCCGGTTGCCGTTAACCCGGACCAAAAGTTGCGGCGAATTGCTACAGAAAAAGGATGGCAGATAGAGGAATAGCCATCAACCAACATGCGACTTGAAAAGTATATTGCTACCTCAGGCATCGCCTCTCGACGGGCGGTGAAAAAGCGTATCCAAGCCGGACGGGTCACTGTGAACGGCGACCCCGTTTTGGTCCCGGGACACCCGATTAACGTAGAGACCGATACGGTTGAATTTGAAGGGAAACGGGTTGAACCACTGACAGAACACATCTATCTGATGCTGAACAAACCTGCGGGCTACTTAACGACACGCAGCGATGAGCGTGGTCGTCCTACCGTCATGAATCTCGTCGCCGACCTGCCTGATAGCATCTACCCTGTCGGGCGTTTAGATTTGGAAACCGAGGGGCTGCTCCTCTTCACGAATGATGGGAACTTTGCCTATCGGTTGCTGCATCCGAGCCACGAGATCGAGAAAACCTATCTGGCATGGGTGAAGGGCGTGCCAAACGACAACGCTGTTCAACGGTTGCGTGAAGGTGTCACGATTCCGAGCGGGACCACGGCACCAGCGAAAGTTGAACGTTTGAAGACAAGCAGAGATGGCGCGTCAACGAAGTTTGAGGTAGTCATTCACGAGGGGAAGAAACGGCAGGTGCGCCTGATGTTTAAAGCCGTGGGGTTTCCGGTAATCCGTTTGCAGCGGGTCCGGATCGGTAATTTACGATTGGGTAACCTCCCACAGGGGCAGTATCGACTTCTGACCCCGGGGGAGATTACGGCGTTAATGGAATTGTAGGTGCGGTTGAATGAAGTTTAAGAAAATATTTCGGTAATTCTATCTTTCCCCAGGCCCGGTAGGTGCGGTTTCCTAACCGCACCGGGCTCCATCCAAAAATTACCGAATTAATACTTTAATCTTCATAAAACCGCACCTATCGGAGATCGTTAGTTAGAACCCGCCAAATCTTTCACCCGTTCCAACATCGCTTCAGCGTTCTGCTTGATATTCGCATCGCTGGTATGATGGACTAACTTTTCAAGCACCGAGATTGCCTCATCAAACTCGCCTTTGATCGCGTACGTTATACCGAGATAATACTGGGCGGGATCCTTGACATCGCTCTTCGGGTACTCGTCTATCACAGTTCTGAAGTGCGAAACCGCCTTTTCAAAGTACATCCCGGCTTCTTCAGGTGCGCCAACCATAGCCGCTTCAACCTTTCCGGCATAAGCGAGTCCGAGTTGGTTATGCAAGTCTGGCATAAGACCTGTGCGATTTTTCGGGTCGTGTTGAAACGCTTTCTTACTGAACGGGAGCGCTTTTTCAAGCTGCATCCGTTCCAGATAGGTGAGTGCAACTTGAGAATTAAGTTTGACATCATCCGGTGTCTTATCGAGTTTAGCAAGTTTTTCCATGAAGGCTTGCTCTTTTTCCAATGCAGCTTCTATCACGGGTGCGAAGTCATTCGGGTAGATGAATCCTACCTGTTTCGCAATCATACCGCCATCTGAACTTGCGAAGACGATTGTTGGGAATCCGGTAACCTGATACCGCCTCACGGCTTCTACATTCTCAGGGTATTCTTGATTTTCAGGGTTTACCTTAATCGGGATGAACTTTTTGGACAACGCAATGATGCGATCATCCGTAAATGTTTCGGCATCCAGCCGATCACAGAACCCTCATGTATCAGTATAGAAATCGAGCATAATGGGTTTGCCGGTCTTCTCGGCTTCTTTTATACCGTCCTCAAGCGATTTTTCCCAACTGATCTCTCCGCTCGCGAGGAGTGCTGGCATTGTACCTATCATCAGCAATAAAACGCCGAGTGAGATACGGCGAACAACGGAATTAAACATGAGTTTTCTCCTTTATTGGTTATTAGTTTTCAGTTATCAGTACGCAGTTGTCAGTAGGCAGGTTTAGGAATGCAGATCGCTTATAAGCGAGTGCGCCGCAAAACTGCGCCTACCCGTATTGGGACGCGTGTTATTCTTCCGGTGAAATTTCTTCGTTCTGCTCAAGCGCAGCTGCGCTGGTTGTTTTGCTCGATAGCGTTGTACGACACTTGAAACAGGTAATGATAATTCTGACGAGTTCTTTCTGTCTGCCAATACTGGACCGCTTCTGTTCTGTTTGGACGTGCCTTTTGCAGCGCGGGCACCACTGTTGTTTTGCGGCTAACATAATCACTCCTTTGTGAGAATGTGCCTCCCGCTTACACGTAGAAATAGACACACCTCACCCCGATAAAAGTTCCCTTTTCGTAAACATCACTTTCCGACACAGAACTGTGAGAAAATTCTATCAAGAATATCCTCCGTCGTTGTTTTACCGACGATGTCCCCAAGGCCATCAAGACTAATTCGTAGATCCACAGCGATGAGGTCAGGCGGCATCCGGTTTTCGAGACTCTCTATCGCATAATTAAGCCCTTCATTCGCGCGCCGGAGTGCCTCTTGGTGACGAGCGTTTGTCACGATCGGCGATTCACCGATGACCAATTCACCGCCAAGCAGTTCCTCAGAGACCATGGCTTTTAGTTTGTCAAGTCCCTTACCTTCAGGAATCACTGTTTCGACGACCCGTTTTTTCGGACAGTGTGCAAGCAGCGCTGTTGGCGACGTTACAACGGGTAGATCCGTTTTGTTGAGAATAAGAATTGCACTGGATGATTGCGCAGTCTTTAAGAGTTCAAGATCGGCATCATTGAGCGGTTGCGATGCATCGAACATGAGGAGCCATAATTCTGCCCTATCCTGCACCGCCTTGCTGCGTTCAACGCCTTGTTGTTCTACAACGTCATCTGTGTGTCGGATCCCGGCAGTATCAATGAGTTTCAAAGGGATACCGCCGATGTTAATCATCTCCTCAATCGTATCGCGCGTTGTGCCGGGTATATCGGTGACAATTGCTCGGGGCGTTCCGAGCAGGGCATTGAGCAGACTCGATTTTCCGACGTTTGGCTTACCGAGTATCGCGACGTTAGCCCCTTCCGTAATAAGCCTACCTTCGGCGGCAGTTTCAAGGAGTGCCGTCAGATCGGTCTGAACTGCGCGGGCAGTTTCAAGTTGCGTCTCCACCTTCATGAAATCCAAGTCTTCCTCAGGGAAGTCGATAGAAGCCTCGATTTCTGCAAGTAGGGCTGCGAGCTGATCGTTCAATCCGTTGACGGTATCAGAGAGTTTTCCAGCGAGTGCTGCTACAGCGATTTTTCGGCTTAAGTCTGTTTTTGAAGCGATGAGTTCCGCGACGGCTTCGGCTTGTGCAAGGTCAAGTCTCCCGTTTAGGAACGCGCGTTTTGTAAATTCGCCCGGCGCCGCGATGCGTGCGCCGTGCCTCACCACCAAATCTAATACCCCCGTGAGCGGGATTGTCCCGCCGTGGCAGTTAAACTCAACGATGTCTTCACCAGTATAAGTTCTCGGTGCGTGCATGATACCGAGTAGGACTTCATCAATAACCTCATCAGCTGCCGTTGTATCTACGACATGTCCATAATTAAGCGTATGCGTTGGCAATTCTGTTGGCACCACCCCGCGCGCCGATCGGAAGACTTCAGCGGCGATGCTCAGTGCGAGTGTCCCGCTGACTCGGACAATACCGATACCGGCTTCACCCTGCGCTGTTGCGATGGCTGCAATCGTATCGTGAAATTTCATTTTAATAGCCCCAACGCATAAGACAGATAGAGCATTGAGTTTTCAATAATTAAGGCTGTTGTGTGGTAACGATGACGCGTCGCATTTCCCCTTCGCCTTGGCTGTAGGTAGAGATAACAGCGTCCCCTTTTAAGGTAACATGAATGATCCGTCGGTCGCGTGCGGACATCGGTGCGAGGACAACTTCCCGGTTCGTATATCTGACTTTTTCTGCAACTTGATGCGCCATTTCAACGAGTCGTTCTTCTCGACGTTCTCGGTAACCTTCGGTATCAACAAAAACGCGTCTTTTGACGAGCGAGGCTTTATTGATGATACAATTAAGTAAGCGTTCAATTGCGTCAAGGGTCTGTCCGTGTTTCCCGATCAATAAGGCGGGGCTGTCCGTGAGGATGTTGAGATGCGTGCTCCCATCGATGAAGTTCGATTCAATTTCTGCGTCAATCCTCATCCGGTTGAGAATTTCGCTGAGGATTGCGTCTGGTGCAGTAGAGACATCTTGTTTGAGGGTTGCTCGGATTTTTGCCAGTTTCGCGCCGAAGTTCAAAATTCCCTTCGTCGGTTCAGTGACAATGTCGATTGTAACTTGCTCCCGAGTCGCCTCAAGTTCGTTGAGTGCCTGTTCAATTGCTTCCTCCACCGTGTCGCCTTCGGCTTCGATATAATGTTGCACAGGTTCATGTCCTCCTATTTAATAGTTATCAGCAAGAATAGCAATCAGCCGTCAGCCATCAGCCGTCAGTTAAGAGGTTTTCGGGTATCCCAAAGTCTCTTTCTGAAAACTGAAAGATTTTTTCGCAGAAAAAATCGCACTGATAACTGACAACTATTCCCCTGATAACTACTTTTGTTTCGCGTTGTTCCGCCTCCTGTTATCTACCACTGCGATTTGCTCTTCATCCGCCGCGCTTCGGTTCTGTATGTATTGTTGCGCGATCGTGAACACATTGTTGCACAGCCAATATAACACAAACCCTGATGCCCAGTTGTAGAAGATAAAGATAAAGATGAGCGGCATAAACTGCATCAATTTCGCTTGCATGTTGTCGGTCGTGGGGGTCATATTACCGACGAATTTCTGTTGGAGCCAAGTTGTCAACCCGTTTATGATGGGCAATAAACGTATAGCATCAATCTGCGTGACGATCAACGGGATCGTGAACGGCAGTTCGATTAAAGTATCGGGGGCAGAAAGGTCATTAATCCAGAGGAAAAAGGGTGCGCCCCGTAACTCGACAGCACTGCCAAGGAGTGCGAAAAGTGCCCAGAAAATGGGGATTTGTGGGAGCCAGGGGATACAACCGCCTAACGGATTGACCCCGTTTTCCTTATAGAGGCGCATCGTTGCGCGATTGAGCTTCTGGGGATCGTCCCTATATTTCTCCTTTAATTCGAGCAACTGCGGTTGAAGTTTCTGCATCTTCTTCATAGAATTATGCGCTTTGCGTGTAAAGGGATAAGAGATTAACTTGACCAAAGCGGTGAGGAGAATAATCGAGACGCCGTAGTTCCCGAAGACCGAGTGCAACCCTTTGAATATCCAGAGCATGCCCCATGCGATGAACCAGAAAAATCCGAAATCAATAATTTTGGAGAGGCGGACCGGATTTTCTGGGGCATTCGGTGCTTCGATACTCTTTAAAATCGTATCGTCTTTCGGTCCGACATAGAGTCGAAAGGTTTCCGTCGTTTCTTGCGCGCGTTCGAGATAAGGTTTTGATAGGACGAGTTCGGCTATTTCGTTTGCGGCGGTGACAGTAATATCTGTCGCGGTGTTTGCCTGAGATCCATCCAAATTGTATGTAGCGTTGAGTACAGGGTCCGGAATTATCAATGCGCTGAAGTACTGGCTATCCATACCTGCCCAGAGGACAGGGGCTAAGGCTTGTTCAGGCTTGAATTGGCGTTGCGGTTTTCCCTCACCGATATAGGCTTTCGCGCCTTCTGTGCCGCGCCGCCCGCGTTTGCCGCTCCTTTTTTCGTGCGGTAGCAAATCGGAATTGATACCTGGCCCCCATCGAAGTTTGTATCCATTTATAGGTAACTGTTCACCGGATGTATTATGGAAGGTTATCTCCATGTCAACGAAATAGGTATTTGGGATGAAGGTGAACTGCTTCGTTACCTGTAGTTTCTCTCCGATGGTTGTTGTAAATGTGAGTGTTTCAGCATCTTGTCCATTTGTAATGTCAATTTCGGATTTATCCGCCCGCCATGTCGCTAAGCGGAGGTTAAGGTCGTTCTGCAAGAGTTGATTTCCCAATCGAAGTTCAAGGCAGTTCGGGGCATTTTTCGGAATCAGATTCAAAGGTTCACTCGTCCCATCTGATCGGTCTGGAAAATGGTTGAGCCGCCACTCCTTAGCGATCGCGAGTTTTTCGTTAAAGACGATACTATAGTTATCGGTTTGGACGTTGATCATTGCATCGTCCGGGCTTTCCGCAACTTGTGTCCAGAGCTCGGGACTGCTGGGTGCATCGGTTGCCTCGGATGTTGCCTGTGTTGCAGGATCGACTGGCGTTTCACCGGTGTCTGATGCTACGGGTGCCTTCTCGGTAGACGGATTTTCATCTGGTTTCGGTGCAAGAAACAGGCTCCATAGGACCATGACTCCAATCATTAGAACCAGTGCAAGAATGTAACGTGCGCCCATTGAGATTAGGTGCTCCTCATTTTATGTGTCAGGACTTACGCAAATTTAAGTACGCGGCGCGAAATTTTCTTTGTTTAGCCCTTAAATCCGTTTCATCAGACGGACTTAGCGGTTTCTAACAGGGTAAGTCCTATATATTTTAGAAATTAATTTCCAAAGTCCGCATCCATTATTTTAGCGGATCAAAGCCACCCGGATGATATGGGTGGCATTTTGAGAGTCGTTTTAGTGTTAGCCAGCACCCTTTGAAGATTCCATAGCGTTCTAAAGCTTCAAGTGCGTATTGCGAGCATGTCGGATAAAAACGGCACGAGGGTGGCAGGATCGG
Source organism: Candidatus Poribacteria bacterium (assembly GCA_026706025.1). Taxonomy (NCBI): domain Bacteria; phylum Candidatus Poribacteria; species Candidatus Poribacteria bacterium. Next base: position 11,767 of record JAPOZO010000077.1, on the reverse strand, counting down.
TGAAACAAAGCGTCTATAAAAACGGATCGGCGCTGTGAGTATCACTCTTCTACGCGATGGGTGGTCTACCCCTTGCTTTTCGGGCTGTTTCACGTCTTTTTGATGCGGTTTACAACACGCCACGCCTATTTTCCTCTACAAGCATTCAGTAGGGGCGAGGTAACCTCGCCCCTACGAGTTATCGTGTGTGCAAATAATTATGGGATTTACCATAATACCCGTAGGCAAAACATGCCCTCAATGATTCCGGTTTCTGCTACGGCGGTTCAAGATTAGTGCCTTGTGGAATAGCTGGGCTAACGCATGCTGTGTCTCTTGACATGTGAGCCGACACGCCGATGTCCTGCCGACGACAACAATATCGTACCCTACCTTTACTTGCGGGCGTAATTGCCGAAATGATTCGCGAATTAATCGCTTAACCCGATTCCTTTGTACGCTCTTCCCGACTTTCTTGCTGACAGTTATCCCGAGTCGGAGATGATTGAAGTGGTTATGTAGCACGTATATCACGAAATACCGGTTCCAATACTTACTGCCCTTCTGATAAGCGCGCTGGAACTCCCAAGACTTTTTCAGTTTTTCGGGATCTTGCATGGTTTAGTTGATATACAGATATTTTCTCCACGACGGGTGACACCCGCGAAAATGACGGTTGAGCTGCAGATATGTCAAAATTGATGGTGTTTTGGGTTGGCGTGCAAGTTTCAGGCGCGTTTCGTAGAGCATCTTATTCCCTTTTTTGTTATTACACTTTTTGCAGGCTGTCACAACGTTTTCCCACGTCGTTTCACCCCCGCGAGAGATCGGAACGACATGGTCAAGTGTCAGCTGCAGAGTCGGCAACTCTTTGTAGCAGTATTGACATGTATACTGGTCGCGGACGAGGACGTTCCTTCGTGAAAATTTGACGACACTCCGCGGAACGTGAACATATCTTACCAAACGAATGACATGCGGTACTTTTATTGCAGCACTTGGCGAATTAATCTCGATATCTGAGACTTCTTCCGTCTGTGCAGTGCCTTTGAAAACCATTTTCATAGCACGCCGGAGGTTGCAAACGTTGATCGCTTCGTAACTTGCATTGAGTACTAAGACAGACATTTCCACTTGCAGTTCCTCTAACTTGAACGATTGGCTCTACAACAATATCTCCTATGTATTTTAACATACTTTTCGGTGAATTGCAACTAAATTATGGGTTGTCAGGTGTCAGCAAAGAGATGTGTTTTTGCTTGGGGGTTTCCCGCAGGTTTTTCTAAACCCCGCTTTACTGACCGCTGATGGAAACCGATGGCTGACGGCTATTCTTGCTGACAACCCATAATTAAGACAGAGTCATTCAGTTTTCGGTTTCTTTGTCCAATTTTGGCCCCCAGGCCCGGTAGGTGCGGTTTGGAACCGCACCGGATCCTGAGAAAAGGACGAGAAACTCTATAATTTCTTAAAACTGAATGGCTCTGTAATTAAGATACAACGAACTTGTGGTTTTGTGTATAATAACGCAAGTTGCCAGCTTTGTAGCATAATCTTTTAGATTGTGCGTGCGGAGACGCAAACTAAAAGTTTCGCGGCGTACGCGAAGAAACACCCAAGCAAAAACCCCAGACGCGACGTGCATCACGCTACAAAATCCTGCGGTGAATCAATCACTTTCAATGAAATGAGTAGCAACTTGAGTTATATAGTAAAATCGGAAAATATGTTTACACTTTTCCCGTTCGTAGGGGCTGGGAATGTAATACAAGGAATGGATTTAGTCTATTCCCAGACTAAATCCCCCAGCCCCTACGAGTTACCGTGTGTGCAAATAATTATGGGATTTACTATAATATGTGATTAAAAGCACACTTAGACACACCGAGAAGGTTCCGAATGCAGCAGCGGCTACGAACTGTTATTGTAATTTTGAGTTGGGCATTTATATTTAACGGTTATGCATCCGACATCCAATTCGTGGATGTCACTGAACAAGCCGGTATCCATTTTGTGCATGCTGGCGGTATTGATCTGCGCGTGGTGCCAGCACTTGTTGGTTCCGGTGCGGCATGGCGGGATTATGACAATGATGGCTGGCTGGATCTTTATATCGCCAACGCCGCATTAGTGAGGCCTGACCCGGACGCGGTGCAACCGAAAAACGCACTCTATCGCAACAACGGGGATGGCACTTTCACCGATGTAACCGATGCCGCTGGGGTCGGGGACACCGGTTGGGGTATGGGATGCGCCTTCGCAGATTATGATAACGATGCTGATGCCGACCTATACGTTACGAATTACAAGGCGAATATATTCTATCGCAACAACGGGGACGGCACTTTCAAACGCTTCTCATCTGGCGCAGGTGGAATTGGGCACAACGGTTTCGGGGCTGGCATCGCATGGGGAGATTACGATGTTGACGGGTACTTAGACCTCTATATCGGCAATTATATTGAATATACGAAAGTGCCACAAGGCGATGAAGTCTTTTTTCCTTACGATTTTTTCGGGCAGACGAACATCCTCTATTTAAACAAAGGGGACGGCGGTTTCATCAATATTACGGAGGCTGCGAAGGTGAACGGCGGGTTTCACCTGACACTCGGAGTCGCTGCGGCGGATTACGATACTGATGGCGATCTGGATATCTATCTCGCAAATGATACCGATCAAAATATCCTCTATCGCAACGACGGTGAGTTAACTTTCACGAATACCAACCGTCCAGAGGCGAGAAGCGGTACCGGCGACATCCGAAGCGGGATGGGGGTCACTTGGGGGGATTATGACATCGACGGCGACTTAGATCTCTTCGTTACGAATTGGCTTGATGAGAACAACATTCTCTATAGAAACGACGGAGATGGCACCTTTACCGATGTCTCCGCGCGGAGCGGCGTTTTTGAATCTGGACTGGGTAAGACGTGTTGGGGGACGGCATTTTTTGATGCCGACAACGACGGCGATCTGGACCTATTTTTTGCCGCGGGACACATCGATCCGGCTGCATGGGAAGCACACGGGCAACCGGATGTCTTTCTCCAGAACAATGGCGACGGCACTTTCACGGATATTTCTCAGGCTGTCGGTCTCCGAGAATCCGATGCTTATGGTGTCGGCAGAGGTGTAGCCGTCGCGGATTATGATGCCGATGGCGATTTGGATCTGCTCATTGTCAACAGCAATGCAAAACCGACTTTGCTCCGAAATGACGGCGGTCATCAACACCACTGGCTCCAGATTCGCACGGTCGGCACAATCAGCAACCGTGACGGTGTCGGTGCGATCGTCACAGTGAGTACGGGGGATCTTCATCAGCTCCAGCAGGTGACGGCGGGAGACAGTTACCTCTCACAGAGCAGCCTTGATGTCGAATTCGGACTCGCACACCATCAGCGGGTGGATCGGATTGTTATCCAGTGGCCGAGCGGTATTGTACAGACCTTGACGGATATAGCAGCAAATCAGCGGCTTGTTGTGGTTGAGGAATAGCAATCAGTTGTCAGGGTGGTTTTTCTGCGAGAATGGCTATCAGCCGTCAGGGCGGTTTTTCTGCGAAAAAACCTCTCAGCCGTCAGTAAAGAGGGTGTTTGGTGAATCCAACGCCTCTTAACTGACTGCTGATGGCTGATGGCTATTCTTGCTGACTGCTGACTGCTGACTGCTGATGGCTATCTACACCTTCGGAGTTGTTAAATCACCGCTGAGGATTGTGGGGCACCAGAATTTCTCAATATATTCAATGATTAACTGTGTCCCTTCTTCGTGACTGACGTACGGCGGTTTGAATGGGTTGTACATCGCATCGGTGAGATCGCGAGCAAGCACGGCGTTGAAGCCCCAGCGTACCATCTGTTTAATCGCAAAAGAGCGTCCAAGGACACACATATTCGTGTGAACGCCCATGAAGATGAGGTTCTTGACACCTTGGTGATGGAGCAGGTTGTAAACCTCCTGCCCGTCGTCACTGATAGCATCCGTATCGTCAATTTCAATGACTGGATGCTGACGGTGCCAGGCTTTGTAACTTTCGGCTTCGCCGGTATCTGAACCGCCATCGGAGGCATCAACGGGTTGTGGCGGATCGGGCATCTCGCGTTCAGGGGGTGGGTCGGCGTGTGGAAATTCCAACACCGAACGGCGCGCCGGGTGTGCCTCGTAGAAATCCATGGTATCAGAGGGGGCGTGGATAATCTGCACGCCGTTTTCTCTTGCACGTCCAAGCACGATGTTCATCCGGGGTGCCATTACGTTTACACGTTCTGTTGCACCCCAGGACCAGTGTTCGTTCCACATATCAACAACAATGATAGCGGTTTCAGCGGGGTTCCACTGTGCCTCTTCTTCAATGACGCGCCAACCGTTTCTGCCGACGGTTCGTGCTTCTTGTCGGCGGGTTGAGAGCGATAGAGTTGGGGTCGCTGCAATAGTATGGCTTAAGAGGTTAAGTAGCATCGGTTTCGGCTCCTTTGCGAAAGACGTAAGCGTCTTTATAGCGTCCGTAGTAGTTTTTTCGGATGCCACAGATGCGGAACCCGAATTGACGGTAAAGATACTGCGCCGGTAAATTGCTGACGGCGACTTCCAAGAACACCTCGCGCCCATCATCTGACTGTGCCATTTCTAAGGCTGAAGCGAGTAGATATTTGCCGATGCCTTGCCGCTGATTGGCAGGTGGTACCGCGATGTTCAAAATATGTGCTTCTTCATGAAGGATGTTAAACACGATGTAGCCGACGACGGTATCCTCGCGCCGTGCGACGTATAAATACTCAAACGAACGAGGTCGTTTCAGGGACAGTGTGAAATAGGTCTTGCTCCACGGATGCTCAAAGCATTGGTTTTCGATTGCTAAGACCTGTTTCAGATCATCGAGATGCATCGGTTCAAATGTGAGATATTGGCGCGGGTTTTGGGCTGTCATTTCAATAAATGCGTGTAGAGTTCTATTCTATAAAGATAGCGAAAGTATAACATATTGGGGAATTGGTGTCAATTGGTTGTCGATTGTCAGTCAACACCATTCAGTTTCCGGTTTTTGGTCCAATTTTAGCCCTAGGCCCAGTAGGTTCGGTTTCCTAACCGAACCGGCTCCTGCGCGGAAACATTGATGACTTCAAAAACCTCTTCAGTTCCGTAGGAACGGCATCTCTGTAGAAACTTAAACACCACAATCAGCAGCTTATTTCCCATCACAGACCTTATCACAAAAATCACAGTTCAGAATTAATAGGACGAGAATCGAACGAAAAATCACTAAATTGACACCTATGGTGCAGTTTTGCGGCGTACTCGACCAAATGCGACCTGCATTCCTAACCGAACCTACCGGGCCTGGTGGGTGTCCAAAATTGGACTCAAAAACCGAAAACTAAATCATCCTGGCTGACCGCTGACAACACATTGATTTTTTTCCCAAAGTTTGTTATAATTAGATGCTAAGGGGTATCTATCTACAAGAAGGAGTATATTATGAAGGATTTTGCTTTTACAGGGGGGCGTCCGGATCCGTATACGTTCCCGACAGAAGGACTCATTGCAGCGAGTGAGAAGGCACTCCGAAAACTGGGCGGCGATTTAGTGAATTATCCAGGCGAATCGGGCTATAGCGGTTTGCGTGAACTTGCATCCATGCGCTTTGAACGGCGTGAAGGTATCCCGCTACCGATAGATAATATCTCAATTACCTCCGGTTCTATGCAGGCACTGGAATTGGTACTTGGCACATTTATCAACCCCGGTGATACCGTGCTAACAGAGGAATATACTTACAGCGGCACTTTGGGGATCATGCGACATTTCGAGGCAAATATCGAAGGCGTGGCAATGGACTATACCGACGGTATGGATATGGACGCGCTGGCATCGAAACTGAAAGAACTCAAGCAAAAAAACATCCGTCCCGCGTTAATTTATACGACATCCAACCATCAGAATCCGACGGGTGCAATCCTCTCGCTTGAACGCCGAAAGCGGATGCTGGCACTCGCAGAAGAATATGATACACTGATTGTTGAAGACGATTGTTATGGCGACATCGACTTTACATCAACACCGACCCCGGATTCGCTGTTTAAGTTAGACACTTCAAATCGAGTGATCTTCATTGCGACTTTCTCAAAGATTTTAGGGGCAGGGGTGCGGCAGGGGTATTTTGTGGCGAGACAACCGTATTATGGGCAAATCCACCAGAACCGCTGGGACGGCGGGACGAGCGCGTTGGCGAGTGCGATTGTTGCTGAATTCTTCACAGAGCATCTTGAAGCACATCTTGTAAAGACGAACGCTGCTGTCGGCGCGAAATGTCGGGCGGTGGTAGATACGCTTGACGCGCATGTGAGTGACCTCTGTACGTGGACGCGACCACGCGGTGGATTGTTCCTCTGGATAGATTTGCCCGAAACGACGGATATGCAGAAGTTGCAACAGTTGGCATCTGAAAAAGGGGTCGGTTACAGCAATGGGAGTGCTTTCCACTATGCGAACGCCCCAGTGAAGTCGATCCGGCTGGCGTATGCATACTGCCATGTCGATGATATTCCTGAAGGAATTACGTACCTATGTGAAGCGATCCGTGCGGCGCAGAGTTCGGCGGCGGATGTTGCAGCGGGGGATTAGTGTTTCATCAGTTGTCAGTGGATTAGCCGTCAGCAATCGGTTTCCATCAGCTGTCAGTATCATACGGATTATCGGACCTTTTTAAATCCCATGTCATCCATCCGTCTGATAAAAGCGTTGAAAGAGTTGTCAGGACTCAGTCCGATTTCTGTGGCAGCTCCGAGAAAAGCCTTGCCACAAATCATCTCTTAACCGATAACTGAAAGATTTTTCATGCCTCGCAGTGAGAGAAAATCGTACTGACGGCTGACTGCTAATGGCTAATGGCTAATAAAGGAGCAGAAAGTTTGCGCAATATTATCCTTATCTCATTAGATACACTCCGAGCATCGAGTATGAGTTGTTACGGACATTACAATCTAACAACACCACACCTCGATGCACTGGTAGAAAAATCAACGCTTTTTGAGAAGTGTATCAGTCCACATATCCCGACGCACCCTGCGCATACCACGATGTTCACCGGCAAAGATGTTTTGTCTCACCAAATCATCACACAAGGTGGGACACTAAACTTGGCAGAAGACGTTAAGACGGTGCCGGAATTGCTGAACGCAGCGGGCTATTTCACTGTCGCCGCGGACAATTTGGGGCGTTGGTTCCAGCGCGGTTTTCCTGAAGGTCAGTACCGAGGCTATCAATGGGAAAGCGGTTACCGGAAAGCGCGAAAAGCGGAGGCGGTGAATGAGACAGCAATGGCACTTTTAGACCTCGCACAGTCTCAAGATAAACCCTGGTTCGCTTTTCTCCACTACTGGGATCCGCACACACCGTATCACCCGCCGCTTCCCTTTGAACGGATGTTTTATTCCGGCGACGAATGCGATCCGAACAATCGAAGTATGGATGCCGTTTATGCCTGTGAACCCTTCACGGACTATTTCCGACAGTGGATGTGCACACCAGACCCTGCGGATCCCGAGGACATTGCGAAGAAACGACTCTGGCGAGATAGACGGTATGTGAATTCACAATACGATGCCTCGATCGCCTATATGGACGCATGCCTCGCGCAGCTTTTTCGGTATCTACAAGATTCTGGACAGTTTGAGGAGACGCTGCTGATCATTACGGCGGATCACGGTGAAGAGCTTGATGAACACGAACTCTGGTATGATCATCACGGACTTTACGAAACCAACTGCCATGTGCCGTTGATCGTTCATTGCCCGGCACTTATCCCAGCAGCGCAGCGACTTGGCGGCCTTGTCCGTCTCACTGATATCGCGCCGACGATTCTTGATTATGCGGGATTGACAGCACTGGCGGAACGTGAAAAGATGGAAGGGATAAGTCTACGTACGCCGATCGAAAGCGGCGCGCACGATGGCACGACAGGGGCGGTCTATCTGACTGAGTGTGGCTGGATGAAAAAGCGCGGATGGCAGACCGAAAAATGGAAATTGATTGTTGAAACCGGTGGTACGCCTGCTGTTTACAACACGCCAGATTTGGAACTTTACGATCTTGAAGAGGATCCCGATGAAGTCTATAACCTCGCTGAGGAAGCCGACGATGTCGTCGCGCGTTTGAAAGCGGAGATGTCGGCTTTTTTGGAACGCAGGCTCGCTGAGACAGGACTGCCCGACCCGACGGTTGAGCAAGATATTACCATGCGCCGCATCGGCGATAAATCGAGGGCGGCGCCGCTCTAATGAGGGGTGTATCATGAAACATAGAAGTCCATTACGCCGTGTTGCTACCTTTCTGTATGTGATACCGACACTACTTCTCGCAGCACTGGTTTTCAACAGCTGTACTGCGCTGAACGAGGCACAGCAGCGCCGTGAGAAACGGCTACTTGAACAGCGGAACGCGAGTTCCCTGATGCTCAAACCCTCGAAAGCAAAGATTGATGACGATGACATCACAGATGATGCACTCTTCGGTGAAAGCGTCCACTATACGCTCAAATTCGCTGAAGATTTGCATAACCACCCCGAATTCGACGAGGTCCTGGAGCGGAAAGAATTCATCCTCAGCGCACTCGGGTATATGGAGAGCCTTTACGATGCCATGAGCGAACACTTCGGGTTTCATCCGGAGCATCAGATCCATGTGACCCTGCATGATGCCTATAGAGGCAGTAGACTCGCAGCGTTTACGAGTACCCAGTATCGCTCCGGCATTTCAAACGGACGGTATGTGAAGTTTATTAGCGGCATACAGATGGACTTTCCGATGCAGATGTATGAAAAACACGGGGTGCGGGTACATGAATTGACACACGCGTTCACGAATATCTATTATATCCCCGTCTGGTTTTCCGAAGGCATCGCCGTGCTGATTCAGTCGGAGTATGCCAAAGGCGGATTGCACGCTAAACTTGATAGCCTTAAGGCGGATATCCGCATTGATCTCAACGGTGAGAACGAACTGGAGAATTGGGTCGGGCATACGGAAAGCAGCCCCTTGACACAGTGGAGATATCGCTACGCGTACACACTGGTGGCAGAATTATGGGAACGATACGGCAACGATTTTTATATTAAGGTCTTTGAATTGATGGAGGCGGATGGGCTTCACCAACAATTAGAGTCCCTGATGCCGACAAGTGTGCTGGTCTACTATTTTAGCAAAGCAGCCGGTGAAGATCTCGTGCCGTTCTTTAGACAATTACATTTTAATGTCCGTCCGTTGACGAAAGAGGATATTGTTAAGCAGATTGAGACAATGAATAGTCAAATCCGAAGGAGAAGGGAATAATGCGTACGCAATTCAAGGTCCGTTATATTTACATGTTGCCGCTGTTGGGTCTGATGGGTTTATGTGTCGGTTGTAGTCTCGGGCAGAGTTGGAGTGAGAATTACGCACTTCAATCGGGTGTAACAGCCAGTGACCCAGCACTTATTGACGATAATCCTGAAACAATTGGGCAGTCTCAACGCAAGAAGAGTTCCGGCAGTGCCTTAACCGACCTCAATATCCCCTCAGAGGCGATTATCTATCTGCCAGAGAAGCGGTCAATTTATCGTATCGTCATCCACTCCACGAATCTGGAGGATTTTGAGGTGCAAGCGTTCGACTCCCTCGGAGAATGGAAAAAGATCTATGACCGACGGACAAATAAGGAACGAGTGATTGACATCCGTCTGAACAAGGTTGTCACGACGACGGGTATTAAACTATTGGTGCGACGGACGACAGATGATGCAGCACAACGGCGTGAGAACCTGAAACTCAAGCGTGAGAATGTAGAGACGCCTGACGGTAATAGACGGCGCGGGCGGTATCTGTACCATCTCACAGGTCCGACGACAGCGTTAGCCAAGATCGCGGAGATTGAGTTGTATGGGTATGCGAATTAGTAGCCATCAGCCGTCAGTTGTCAGCCGACGGCTGACAGCCGATTGCTGACGGCTGAGAACTGAAAACCATGACGCAATCCAACCGTTTTCAACAGTACTTAGACCGTTATTTGGGCATACCGCTTTGTGGTATGCTCAGTCTATTTTGTAGGCGCGATGCGGCGTCTTATACACCGAAAAAAATCCTCTTCATCCAACTCTCTGCATTGGGTGATACCATTTTGGCTGTTCCGACGATCCGTGCGATACGGCAGGCTTTCCCGGATGCGGAGCTCACAATGTTGGCTTCCGCGACGAATCTTAACTATTTGGCAAACTGCCCCTACATTGATAAACAGTTCTCTTTTCGGATGCCGATGTATCGGTTGTTTGCGTTGTTGCGGCGCGAACAGTTTGATTGGGCAATCGATCTGGAGCACTGGCCCCGGTTGAGCGCGCTCCTTGCATATATTAGCGGGGCACCAGTGCGCATTGGGTTTCAGACAAAAGGGCAGTATCGCCATTTTCTCTTTACAGAGACAGTGCAACACGTCCAAGGTCGGCACGAAGTGCGAAATTTTTTGGACCTTGCGACGCGATTGGGATGCTCAACACAGGAATTTACGCTTGAAACCTGGTGCGGCGCGGCGGCACGGACGTGGGTGCGCGAAGTCTTGGTTCAAGAACAGATTTCGCTGGATGTACCGTTTGTGGTACTACATCCAGAAGCGGGGAGACGGGGTGAACCGCGTAGAAGGTGGCGCCAAGAATACTATGTCGCATTAGCAGATGCACTTATTGCACGCTACGGCGTACAGATTGTTTTGACAGGCGCGCCGAATGAGGTCCACGTCTCTGAAGCGATTGCGGCGCGGACGCAGCAGCGGGCAGTCGTCCTTGCCGGACGGACAGACGTTAATCAACTTGCCGCGCTTTTTTCGGATGCGGTGTTAGTGGTGAGCGGGAACTGTGGGCCGATGCATCTTGCCGCTGCGACGGGTACACCGGTTATCGGGCTGCACGGTCCAACAAACGCTGCACAGTGGGGACCTTGGAGCCGTGATGCCGGTATTGTCTGTGCGGCACTGCCGTGTAGTCCGTGCCTGAATTTAGGATTTGAATATGGGTGTCAGGCGTTATCTGATGGAACTTCGCCGTGTATGCATACCATCGAGGTTGCGACTGTGCTTCAGGAATGTGATCGGTTTCTGGCACCCGTTTCATCCGCAGCATCATGAAATTGGGTTTGACTTTTTACTGCTTTAATGTTAAACTTGTAGGTGGAGGAGGGAGAAAAAATGTCAGATCAAGATTTCAAAGATCAGATTTTGAGTGCAATGGCGGATATCAAGCGTAGTAACGAGCAAGCCATCGCAGAGGTCAAACAATCCGTTGCAGAGGTCAAACGATCCATAGAAGATATTAAACACGACGCTAAGCGTATAGACAATGGGCTCCGAAACGTAGAAACAGATGTTGCATGGATTAAAGGGAAATTAGAGGGGCAGCAGCAATCAATATCAAACAAAGATGTAAAATCTGCTATATGGATAGCACTCGGATCAGCTGTTGCGGCCATTATATCGCTGATCAAGTCATTCTGGTAGTATCTATAACCCAAGTTGCTACTCATAAATTTTGAACGTTTCAACGAACGGGCTTAGGCATTTTCATCACCCCGTAGGGGTGATATATCTATAGAAACAGCGTGTTTAATCGAACGCACTCCGTAGGAGTGCTATGTCTATAAATAACCCAAGTTGCTACCTAATAGATATTGGATGTTGAAACATAGACGTTTCAAGGAACACTTTCTCTTTATACCCCGTACGGGTGTTATGTCTATAGAAAATTGGACATTTCAACGAAGGGTC
>JAPOZO010000076.1 GCA_026706025.1 Candidatus Poribacteria bacterium | reverse complement strand
GCACATGCTCTAAAGATCATAGAAAATTTCTAATAACGAAAACTGAATGGCTCTGCGGGGATATTCAGTTTTTAAATCGTGCTAAATTGCGTAAGCATTAGGTCTGTTGTGAGGGTGCTTCTTGGACGACAGGAATGACGTAACTTCGGATTGTCAAACCGTCTATTGTCTCTGTTTCTACGCGGGGTTCTGGCTCGGTGCGATGATCGAATACGACGTAGTATCCTTCATTTACGCCCTCGAGTTTGAGATATGCTGCGAGTTGTTTTTTGCCAGACTGATAGGACCGGGGTCCCTCCCATATCTTGGTCTCAACGATGTATTTTTTGGCGTTGTGGAAAATTGCGAGGTCGATTTTGCCGCGTCCAGTTTGCCCTTCAAGGTAGATATGCCCCCGTATTAATTGGACGAATTGATCCAGATACGCATAGAGAAGATGCTGACCGACAAATTCCTTTGGTGTATCCGGTACCAATAGAATCCGAAAGCCTGCACGCGCAATAAAATCTCGGAAGTTGTCAAGGAGCGAGTCCATCTTAATCTGACCTGCAGAGGTTAGATAATCAACCAAACCTTGATGGGTATCCTCGGGGAAATACTCGTGCTCCAACCCATTAACAAGCGGTTTGAACGCTTGTATGATACGCTGCTGATATATGGGGTTGAGGATCTCACACATTCTGTCAGATCCTTTTGTAATAACACCGTAAGTGGCGAGTTCACTAATGACTTCGTCGTCTGGATTGAAGCGGAGGCCGCTTTCGTAAGAGGCAATTCGCATCAGGATGCTCTCAAAACGCGGATTTCTGCGGATATTGGTTATCAGGTGATTGATATTGACGTTTGTTTCTTCAAGAAGTTGCGTATGTGCTTCTGCAAAGTGCGCCATCTGGATCGTTTCACTTTTCGAGATAGCCATCTCCTCTGTCAGAATCTGCGCGAATCGGTTGACGAGGAAGGGTTGTCCGGCAGTTTGTTTGTGAATATTTTCAATGACTTTAGGAGCGAAGGTTTGACCGACTTCGTCTGTATATTGTGTAAGGAGCTCGTAGACCTGCTCAAGTGTGAAGTTGGGCAAAGTGAACTCGTCTTGGATATTGAACGGCGAAATAGAACGGTCCAGATTGAGTTGCGTAACGTTCTTAACGCCTACAATACCGACACTGTAAGGGCATTTACGCATAGAACGCTGCACATAGATACTGCGGAGTGACCGAAGGAAACCACGCAAAGCATCTTGAGGAATACCATCAAACTCGTCAATAATGAGGACAAGTTTCTCATCTCCGAGAAAATTTGCGAACTGTTGAAAAAATCTAAGCATTGCAACGTGATCGGTTAACTTAGTGTTTTCCAAGAATCGGCTTAGCGTTTCAGAGGGCACGCGTCCGCGTTTTTCAAGGACCCATTTAATCTCCTCGTAAATGCTTTGATAAAGTGAGGTGTAAAACTCGGACGCAGTATAGTCTTCATATACTTCAAAATTAACTTCAATCGGGAAATAGGTTTCTGAGGTATCGGCGGCGAGGGCATCAAGAGCCCATTGAAAGAACGTTGTTTTTCCAGTTTGCCGAGGCGCGAAGATAACGATATATCGTCCCAGTTTGACACGCTTGATGAAATCAGCGAGCTCTTCAGCACGTGAGACGACATAATGTTCTTCAGGATTCACGGGACCAAAGGTATTAAATGTTTTCATTGTTCTATAACCACTGCTCAAGAAATTATAACATTTCTGAAAGTCAGCAGTCCTCGTCTAACTTCTTTTCAAGTCGCTCAATGTACCGAAACGCTGTAGAGAAAATTATATCCAGTGTGGCGATGTCCCTTGATTCTAATGGGGCACGGGAGAAAACACGCCGTAACGATTTCAGATACGTTTCCCATTCGCTATTATACGGCGACATGCCGACCTTATCTAACAAACGTGTAACGCGCTCGTAGAACTCTTCCAAGGCGTTCACTTCAGCATAGTCAATCTCAGAGAGTGGGTAATCGTCCAGACTCGCAACGAAGACCTCATACGCGAAGATTTGGACGGCTTGTGCGAGATTTAGGGACGGGTTTTTGGTCGCCATCGGCACGCTCGCTGTCAACTGGCAGAGGCTCACCTGATCGGTAGATAAACCGAAATCTTCACGTCCAAATAGGAGCGCGACCTGCTTATCTTGTGAAATTGTGGCGATGGTCTGCGCGGCATCTCTTGCAGGTACGGGTTGCGGTAGACGTACATCACGGCGACGGTGCGTCGTCCCTACCAGATATTGGATACCGTCAAGCGCGTCTCTTAGTTCGGGAACGACGCGACAGTTTTCGAGAATATCCTTCGCACCGTGTGCCATGTACCACGTTGCATCTACATCTTGGAATGGCACAGGATTTACCAGATACAACTGCGACAGTCCCATACCCTTGACAACTCTGGCAACAGAGCCGATATTTCCCGGCTCGCGCGGTTCAAAAAGGATGACTCGGATGTTGGTGAGGTTCTCCGGTACCTCAACAGGAATGGCGCGAAAATTTCCAGTCGGTTGAATCGTTTTTTTCTCGGTGGTTGTTGACATATCAATAGGGTATCCGAAATGTTTCAAATTGTCAAACCGAAATGTCGTACGGTTTACATTATGGAGCCTCAGTGCTATGTCCATCTTCAAGGGTGTGTATTGTGCCGTGCAGATAGCAATCCAAGGGGATGCCGTCTGCGAAGCTGCCCGTGATGTTGACGTGGAACTGCATTGTAGGGGTCAGGCTTGGGATTTTGAGAAAAACGGTTTTGCCATCCGCAGAAAGCGTTGCAGATTGGACAGAATGGATGTCCCTGCCCTCCTCGCCGGAACGCTTCAACTGTGGTGAACCGTAGTGTTCAGTCCAGCGGTATTCCCAACTTTGCACCCGCCAGTTCTCTGGATTTTGGGCGGACTCCGGTGCAAGGGGTGTGTAGAAATTGATGATTAAGCCACCGCTGACAGCACGGAGCGATTTAGGGGTTCGGAGGGGGGTGCCGGTCCTGCGAATCCGGTAGAAACCGGTATCTTCTTGTTTGTCAGACGACCAGCCAAATAGTCCTACGAGATAGAGGTCCCCACTGATCTGATGGAATCGTCCACGCATCACTCCAGTAGGCAGCTCCACACCGAGTTCGGTGAGCGCACCTTGTACAGTTGCCTCTGTTTGGTGCTGAAGGACGGCGTATACTTTTCCAGTACCGTAACTCAGCGAGAGTAGAGAATCTCCCATTTCCCCCCAGGTACCGGCAGGAATCCAAATCGGTGCCGCCGGGGATCGGTCAACAAAAGGTGCGATCCAGCAGAGGGGCGGCTCATAACCGTCTGGCGGTTCGCCCGGTGGATACCAGCCCCAGCGGTTACCATAGAATCTACCCGGAACAGCGATACGGTTCAGACGGTTGGCAGGCATCCAGTAGCCTTCCTGATCTGTACCGTAGAATATAGGACCGGGACCAATCCCAAGCCCATTTGATGCGCGAAATCCGTAAGCGATCACAGTAGATTGTTCCCCATCCGGCGACACTCGGATAAGCGTGCCATGGTGCGGGTGTTGCGCAGGCAGTGCATGTCGGGCAGATTTCATGTAATAGAAGTTACCCGCTGCATCGGTCTGCAGGTCCATAACCTGCTCGTGGAAGTGTTCACTGTTGTAGGCATCATTGTTAAAATTCTCGTAGAAGTCGGTTTCGCCGTCTGCGTTGAGATCAACGAGGCGGGTGATCTGGTCGCGTCCGACAACGTAAATCTGCTGTCCGACAATTTTAAGTCCGAGCGGTTGGTTCAGACCGGTAGCGATACGTTGCCAGACGAGTGTGTCCAAGGTATCATTGAGTCCAGTGACTGTCCAGACATCGCCGTTCCAAGTGGAAAGCGCGGCACGATTGCCGTCTGGAAAGAAGTCGAACCCACCGAAACGTAGCCACGAAGCCCACGGATTTTGCGCGGGCCAATTTATCCTGTCGATCGCGAACGGTTGACCAGGGTCAAGTCCACCGTTTTCCACTAATCGGGCGAAATCTGAGAGTTTCGATTCGCTACCCTCCCATATCAGCACCGATGCGATTGTGTCCGCAGGCCGGTCGAGGGAAACACGCTCAGCGTCAACGCGCCATTTCGCACCCGCAATCGGTTCGACCAGAGCTGCGGCAATCAGCGGTGGCTCTCGGAGTTGCTGGTAGAGCGCGGACATCTCGTCGGGTGAGAGGGCGCGGTTGTATAAATGCAGGTCATCAAGCCTCCCTTCAAACCATGGAGATCCTTCTGGAAAATCCGCTGCGGTGAACCCGAGCCGCCAAATGTCATTTTCCAATGCCGCTTCTGGCTTAAGGGTACCTTCGGCAGCAATCTCGCCGTCCAAAAACAGCGTCACTGTACCACTCTGATGTCGCCACGTCAATCCCACATGATGCCAAGTGCCATCATCAACGGATTGCCCACCGCCGATTGCACCGACCCAGCCGACATCAAATATCAAATGCCCATCTTGGATAAAAAAGGTTTTGCCATTGGGTACCCACTCCGATGCCTCAAGCGATTCAGCGAAGATTGTACCGTCGTTCTGGGTGGAAATCCACACAGCGAAAGTTAGGTCAGTGGTGTCAAAATCAAGGGGGAGATTTTCGTCAAAACGGGCTTCCACTTCGCCATCAAATGAAAGGCTATCGCCCCACTGCCCGGCTTCCCAGCGGACCCCATCAAGCACAATTGCCGCCTCCCGGGGTAGCGCACTCACGGCATGCGAACCGCTCCCCTCGTCGAAATGCCAGTGTCCGATCAAAGCAGTGTCGCTCTTCTGTTCATCAGTTTCCGACGCGGACTGTGTGGTTTTGGTGGGCGGGCGCAGGACAGCTATACACTGGTTTGTACTACCGACATCGCCAAGAACCGGTGACAGATTATCTATCGAAAGCACTGTCGGAAGGTATCCATCTTTTTCTAAGTGCCAAGTCGCTGTCTCGGCATCGATTTTTACCTTTTCCACCTTGAGTTGTTGTTGTATATCAATGTCTCCAGTCGTGACGAGTTTCTCCGACCAACGCTGCGGCCCCCCTCGGATCAGCTTCGTCAGATCTGCTATAGGCGGCGAGGTTTCAATGAATTGTGTCCATACATCCAACTCGAGTGTATCTTGGATCGCTGGCGTAATCAGGATTTTAGCTGAAATTGCTTGCTCAGATGGTGGAAACCGGACACGGAGCTCGTTCTTCACCGTCTCCCACCGTGTGCCCTCCGGTGCGTCAATCAGAGCAGCAAGCAGACTGCCTGGTGCGCCGGGTGCTGTCTCTGGCGGACATAGGGCGACCGCGGTGCCACGTGGAAACTCGTGTAAAGCGGATGCCTCCCCGTCACGGATTGTTGCAATACGGACAAGCGCACTCGATACAGATGGGCCGAGATGAAAAGTACGGGCAAAAGCGAACCCTTTTTCTTCGCTTTCAAGCGACGGGGTTTCCAGCACCGTGCGAGTGCCTACCATATACGATAAAACAACCTGATTACCGTGAAGATACAATCCTTTCCAATGCGCCCAATCCTTGGGTAAGGGCCCAAAAGGAACAGCGCGTGTATCCTCAAAGCTGCCATCCTTCGCCCAACCGGGACCTACCGGGTTTTCCCACAGCAGTTTGCCCTCAATTGATGGAAAACTCTGATGCCAACCGTTATAGGCAACATCAACGAAGTCAATCAATCCATCTATCCAACCCGCAGAGTAGCGCAACAAGTCTGTGTCAAACACCACCGCCCCACTCGCGAGATCTGGGGTGAGCGGGATAACAAGCCCTTTGTAAGTCAGGTTATTAGCATTCGCGGCGACAGCTGTAGAGAGGTAAGGACCATAATCCATATCCCGCCACGGTTGTCCGGTTTTAACACGCCAACCGGGTGGATAGCGACGCGGGGCTTCGCGGTTGAGGCACCAGTAGATGCCGTTAACGACAAGGCGACGAAAGTCACTCACTCCGAAGTCCTCTGGGTGTCCCATTGTCGTTGTAAACACACGCCCACCGCCGGAGTGCGTGTGCGTCCAGGCAATTGGATTAACCGTCTCTGCATCGCCACGCTCGCCTTCGGGAAATACAGGGCGACCCTGCACTAAGACCTGGGCATCTTTCGGCGGATAGTCGGGTCGAACATGGTAAGTCCAGGAGCGGACGTGAAACCCTGGACTCACACCTGTAAGAATCGGATGATTGCCAACGATTGTAGCATCAGTGCTTGCCCCGTGTCCGTAGTGGTAAATCCACGGTGCACCGAGTTCTCGAGCACCGAAATTGTTCCACCACGTCGCTTGCTGATCATCCTCTTCGTAAGCAAAGGCGTGCGTCGTTGTACGGAAAGCAATGATGGGACCGCCCCGGTCGATGTACTTTTGTAGCAACGCAAGTTGAGCTTCAGGCAGTTGACGAAATCGCAGATACAAAACAAGGAGGTCTGCTGTCTCTAACGCATCAAGACCGTTGATGTTGTTCCCCTCGCCTCCCTGAAGTACGTCGTCTAAGAGAAGTGTAGTGCGGAAGCCGTAGTGGTCTGCTAACACCTGAGCCAACGCGGGCATCGTTACTTCAGAGCGGTACTCATTTTCGCCTACAACGAAAACGAGGTGTGGTTGCGCATGACCAATGGATGTGAATATACAAAGCGCGAGCAGGAGGCACAGTATATAAATTGAAATTCGCTTCGTCCATGGGATCGAAGCGTTGATCGGGATACTTGAACTTGGCATATTTTGTCTTTCACAGATGGATTATGGTTGCTATGAAGTATACTAAAGTTGAGGGTTTTTCGTTAAATGACGATACGATGAATTCCTTCCTAATCCTGACGTATCGCATTCAATCAATTTTGCGAAAGTATAACAGACACCTCTAAAAATGTCAATAAAAATCAAATGGATTCAGAGCTATTCAATCCTCTGGAAAACCCTCCAAATTTCAAACCGGTTCGGGATAACGAAACCTAAAAATCCATGTCATCCGAGATTTGCAGCATCCGCGCCCATAAGCGACGTGCATTCAGCACAATTCGACAATTGAATACCTCTGGCTTTAAACAGCACTTGCAATTTACTTCATTTTAGGGTATAATTAAAAAGATTTTAGATCGTAAAAATTGGATAATAGCAAATCAAGGAGTATCGCTTGCGAGTCGATATTTGTGAAAAATCTGTATGTTCGCTTCTCTAAGTTCTTAATGTTTTAGGCTTGCAGGCTTATAGCACTTGCTGTTGAAAAAACGCCTTGTAGCGGCAAAATATTTATAATAGAGGGATCTATCTATCTTATGTCAACTAAAGTAGGTATAAATGGTTTTGGTCGGATTGGTCGGAACGCCTTTCGAGCGGCGTTGCAGAACCCTGCGTTAGATATAGAATTCGTGGCTATCAACGATTTGACGAACCCGGAGACGCTTGCGCATCTTCTGCAGTATGACTCTGTCCACGGTATCTTATCAGATGACATCACCGCGACAGATAACGGTTTGGTGGTCAACGGGAAAGAGATACAGGTGCTCGCCGAACGCGATCCGGGTAGTCTGCCGTGGGGTGAACTCGGTGCGGATGTCGTTATTGAGTCCACCGGTTTCTTTACGGCACGGGAAGACGCAGAAAAACATATCACATCTGGGGGCGCGAAAAAGGTGGTCATCTCCGCACCGGCGAAGGGTGAGGACATCACGATTGTTATCGGTGTAAATGACGATAAATACGATAAATCAGAACATCATGTTATCTCTAACGCCTCGTGTACGACGAACTGCCTTGCACCGGTAGCGAAGGTGTTGCACGAGACATTCGGGGTTGAGAGCGGATTAATGACGACTATTCATGCCTATACCGGCGACCAACGGGTTCACGATTTCCCGCATTCCGATATGCGCCGCGCCCGTGCAGCGACACTCTCCATGATCCCGACGACCACCGGTGCTGCTGTCGCCGTAGGGAAAGTCCTACCTGAATTGAACGGTAAACTTGATGGGTTTGCGATCCGTGTGCCGACACCGAATGTCTCTGTGGTTGACCTCACCGTTGATCTTAAGGATAGACCGGATGCCGAAGCAGTCAACGCTGCGTTGAAAGAAGCGGCAGAGGGCAATTTGGAGGGAATCCTCGGTTATTCCGAACTCGACCTCGTCTCATCGGATTTCAATGGGAACAAACTTTCCTCTGTTCTCGACGGTCCTTTCACCAAAGTGATTGAAGATGGGTTGATTAAAGTCCTTTCATGGTATGACAACGAGTGGGGTTACTCCAACCGTCTCGTCGAACTTGTTGCGCGGACACTCTAATGGAAAGGACTATGAGAACACCTATCATTGCAGGGAATTGGAAACTTAACAAAACGGTTTCGGAAGCAATCGCGCTCACAACGGCATTAAAGGCATCGGTTGTTGATGTTAACGGTGTCGAAATTATTGTCGCGCCAACTTTTACGGCACTTGCTGCGGTTAGCGATGTGATAACAGACAGCAATATACGTCTCTCAGCACAGGATGTCTATTCAGAGGATAGCGGGGCGTTTACCGGCGAGGTCTCCGCGCCAATGCTCAAGGATGTCGGGTGCGACTACGTCATTATTGGTCACTCGGAACGGCGGCAATACTTCGGTGAGACGAATGAGAGTGTGAATCAGAAAGTGAAAGCGGCGTTAGCACATGGACTAAAACCGATTATCTGTGTCGGTGAACTACTTGAAGAACGGGAAGCCGGACGGACAGAAGCGGTCATTGAAGACCATGTTACGGGTGGCATTGCGAGTTTAGCCGCTGCCGAGTTGTTATCTTGTGTTATTGCCTATGAACCCGTTTGGGCGATTGGCACTGGAAAAACCGCTACGCCTGACCAAGCACAAGAGGTTCACAACTTCATTCGAGGGCTGCTGGCAAAGTTGTACTCAGCAGAAGTCGCGTCGCAGATACGCATTCAATACGGCGGGAGTGTTAAACCGGAGAATGCATCGGAATTGATGGCACAACCGGATGTAGATGGTGCTCTTGTCGGTGGTGCAAGTCTTGAGGCGGAATCGTTTGCGCAAATTGTGAAGTTTGACTCATAGGAGGGAACTATCAAATGGAAATTATCATCGGCTTTGTATTATTCCTTTTCGTGCCTGTCTGCGTTGTTTTGACGCTGATTATTTTATTACAGGACAGTAAAGGTGAAGGGCTTTCATCAAGCGCGTTTGGTGGCGCGGAGATGCAGTCCGTTCTTGGAGGACGCGGTGCCGCAACCTTTCTCGGTAAGCTGACGACATGGCTTGCGATCGCGTTCATGGTTATTTCGCTGTTCCTGATGCGTTTCTACGGCGAGAATATCGGCGGTGAACTCACACCGATTGAACAGGAAACGACACAAGAAGGGACAACTGAACCTGCTGATACTACAGATGAAGGGACCGTTGAAACCACAACAGATGAAGGCAGTGGCGGTGATACCCAAGATGACTCAAAGACAGAGATTGATGGCGGTACCACAGATAGCACAGAATAGTCTCGCTCGCATTCACAAACATGTCGGAGATCGTTCTTAGGAAAAGAGTACCAGTATGTCGGACGCGCCTATAACGCTTTCATGGACAGTGCATCCGCTCGTTGAGAATTGGCGCAAATCTGTACTATTAGGGCTTTTGTTGGGACTCCTCTTACTTATCATCTATCTGGGTTTCCAATTAATTTACGTCGCCGTCCTGTCTGCTATTTTTCTCATCGGATCGCTTTATAAATATTTCCTGCCGTTTCACCACCAGTTTGAATCGGATAAGCTTATTATTACAAGTTGTTGCTTCTACAGACTGGAGCGACCTTGGGAAACATTTCGCAGTTTTTACACTGACGCGAACGGGGTGCTGCTCAGTCCGTTCGCCCGCCCAACACGCCTCGAAAACTTCCGTGGTGTTTACATCCGATTTGGCAAACACCCTCCTGAAGAAATCATTAATTTTATCACCAGCAAAATCGAATCAAAACCTGCTTCTTAAAAATGGGTATCCAGATGGAAAAAAAGATAAGATGGGGTATACTCGGTCCTGGTGGTATTGCACATAAGTTCGCTTCTGCGTTGGAAGCGATTCCTGATGCGGAGATTATCGCTGTCGGTTCGCGCGACCTCCAGAGAGCTGATGCATTCGCAGATACGTTTGATGTTCCACATAGACACGGTAATTACGTTGAACTGGCGAATAATCCTGAAGTAGATGTTGTCTATGTTGCTACGCCGCATCCTTTCCATAAAGCGTGTGCGATGCTGTGTTTGGAAGCAGGAAAAGCGGTTTTATGTGAGAAACCGCTCACTGTGGATGCGAAGCAGGCTGAGGCGTTGATCGCGTGTGCACGCGAACATAAGCAATTCCTCATGGAAGCCATGTGGACCCGTTTCATCCCAGTAATGGTTCAGGTGCGGGAATGGCTGGCAGATGGTGTCATCGGTGAACCACGTATGTTAACTGCAGATTTCGGCAATCGTGTGGAATTAACTGCTGAGAATATGAAAGGTAGATTGTTTGCGCTGGAACTTGCGGGTGGTGCAATGTTAGACATTGGGGTCTATACTGTCTCTTTAGCGTCCATGGTGTTTGGCGTGCCAACGAGAATAACGAGTCTGGCACACATCGGCGAAACCGGTGTCGATGAACAAGCCGCCGTCCTACTCAGCTATGATGCGGGTCAAATCGCGAGTTTGTCGTGTGCAATCACGACGCGGACCTCACAGGATGCACGTATCTTCGGCACAAAAGGGTCAATATATATCCCGAACTTTTCACGAGCGACATCCCTAACACTTGAAGTCTTTGGGAACGAACCCGTACAGATTGAAATCCCATTCACCGACAACGGTTTTGAATACCAAGTCCTTGAGGTCATCAACTGTCTACGAGCAGGTAAACTCGAAAGCGATGTGATGCCGTTAGATGAATCTCTATCTATTATCAAAACTATGGATGTTGCCAGAGCACAATGAGGATTGGAGTATCCTCCGTTCGGCTCTGTTTTATAATGCAACATCTTAGGAAATATGATATGCCCAAAACCTTGAAAGAAAAATTTTTGGATTTCTGAATCCGGAGGATGAAATGAACGCAAACTACACGCAGACAATTGCGACCACAGAACAGTTGGAAACCGCCGTTTTGGATGCTGTTGAGACGCAAAGCATCACAGATATTCACACGCACCTCTTTAGTCCACCCTTCGGTGAGTTGTTACTATGGGGCATTGATGAATTGCTGACCTACCACTACCTCATCGCTGAAGTCTTCCGTAAATCGGATATTTCGTACGATCAATTTTGGGCGATGACAAAGGCAGAACAGGCAGACCTCATCTGGCAGACGCTTTTCATTGAGAACTCGCCGGTGAGTGAGGCGTGCCGCGGGGTTGTTACGACTTTAGACACGTTGGGGTTGGATGTCGGTTCGCGCAATCTACAGGATTATCGCGACTACTTTGCGGATACAACCGTTGAGGCATTTATCGACACAGTTTTTGAGCGCGCAAAAGTCTCTAAAGTAGTGATGACAAACGACCCGTTTGATTCAGCAGAGGCACCGGTGTGGCAATCTGGCGAAATAGGAGATGCCCGCTTTGAAGCGGCACTTCGGATGGATGTCCTCATCAATACCTATCAGGAAACTGGTTACGAACACCTCCGAGGTCTTGGCTATGATATTGATCCGAATCTATCAACAGAGAAAACTTACAAAGAGGTACGCCGGTTTTTGGAGACGTGGATTCAGCGGATGAACCCGAAGTACATGGCGGTTTCTCTGCCACCGGATTTCCAATATCCAGATGATGGCGTTTTGGGGCGACTCTTTGACAACTGTATACTACCGATCTCCCGTGAATTCAATGTCCCGTTCGCGCTAATGATCGGTGTGAAACGCGCCGTTAATCCGCAACTCCAGATGGCAGGCGACGGGAGCGGAAAGGCGGATCTGACGAGTCTGGAGACGTTGCTCCGTGAAAATCCTGACAACAAGTTTCTCGTTACGCTCTTGTCCCGCGAGAACCAGCATGAGTTATGCGTCATCGGACGGAAATTCAAGAACCTGATGATATTCGGGTGTTGGTGGTTTATGAACAATCCAAGCGTGATTGAGGAGATCACACGTGAACGGATTGAACTGCTCGGTTTAAGCGTTATCCCGCAGCATTCAGATGCCCGCATCTTGGATCAACTCGTCTATAAGTGGAAGCACTCACGTGGGATTATTGCAGACGTTCTGGTAGAGAAATACCAGACGCTCCTTGATGTCGGATGGACACTTACTGCCTCAGAAATCAAACGGGATGTCAACAATCTTTTCGGCGGGAATTTCGATCGGTTCCTGAATTTTTAACTATTGGGTTTCTGCTCCGATGAATTCGGCACCTTATTTGAAGTTGGCAGCAATGTTAGTTGTACCCTAACAATCACACGGAGTGTTTTCGCATTTCGGGCAACCTTCTGCATAGATTTGTGCCGCATCCTCTAAAGAAATATCGAGCAGGCTCGCTAATGTAGCGAGCCATGCAAAAACATCGGCGAATTCCTCTCGCAGCCGTTCCATGTCCTGCGGCTGTTTGCGAATTTCCTTTGCCAATTCGCCGACCTCTTCAACGAACCATGTAAAGGTTAGCGGTACACCGCGTTCGGCATCGCGCGTGTAATAGATATCTTCAATTTGTTTCTGAAACGCTTCAATTGTCATCTTTTTTCTGTTCCTTGCGGTTCGGTTAGATGGGCTTGCTGTTTCAAGTACCTTTCCGCATATCCGTCCTCCAAATGTAAAGCTAAGACAAATTATGCCATTTAAGGCATAATTTCATTACGGACTACGTTTTTGATGGCACAACCTAAAAGGCTATGCTACGAGGGGACAATTTTTTTCTCGAAAACCCGATTTTGACAACGGAAAAAATCGGAGTAGAAACCCAATAGTTAAAAAACCCGTTTGCAATCTACCGAGACAGATAATTCATGGGTGCCGCTCCCGAAGACGACCCCTTTCAATGGGGTTACATCCGTATAGTCCCTGCCCCAAGCGACAGTGATGTGTTGATCGGCGGGCATCTGGTTGTTCGTTGGATCAAAATCCACCCAACCGAGCTGTGGGAGATAGACAGAAAACCATGCGTGGGATTCATCAGCTCCCGATAACGGTTTTTTGCCAGGTAGTGGCTCTGTCTCAATATAGCCGCTGACGTAACGGGCGGCGAATCCTAAGGCGCGTAAGCAGCCAATGCCGAGATGCGCGAAGTCTTGACAGACCCCGCGACGGTATTTTAGCACATCTGCGAGTGGGGTCGCTATTGTTGTGAAATCAGGGTCATAGATGAAATCGGTGTAGAGGCGGGTGCTTAAATCTTCAACGGCTTCCAGTAATGGTCGTCCGCTGGTAAACGATTGCTCGGCATAAGCACGGAGTTCGGACATCGCTGGAATCATTGGCGAATTAAGAATGTACTGCCGTATCTCCAGAGTTTCTGGATCCTGATCCGTTTGGAGCTGCTGGCGAATATCCTCCCAAGCGAGATGCTCAGCGAAATTCAGTTGCATCTCTCCACTTCTGACATCCACACGACTTGTGACTGTAACGGTGAGTTGATTGTGGGGCTGCTGGATTGTGAAATAGTAGACGGTGTTTCCGAAAAAGTCCTGACGTTCTCGACACTCCCTCGGTTCAGGTTCAACAGTGAATTGACTGTCACTACAATGCTGATACGCATAATTCCGTGGAGTCAAACGCGCTTCGTTATAACAGAGACTCACAGGGTGGGTATAGCTGTATTCGGTCTTATGGATAATCTTATAGTTCATAGGTTATCAGTTGTCGTTAACTGTTGAGGTCTTTGAATATGGCTGAAATAGGTATGCGTCAGGACATCAGAAGTATCAACGAGTATTTGTGCGAGACGGACCAGGAGTTTTTCTAATCCATTCCGTTGTGTTGTGTGCTCCGAACGCTCGGCGAGATCAAGGGTATTGGAAAGTTGGAGCTGCGTTAATGCCTCCAAAATAAGTTGCTCCTCTTCACTGAGCCGATACCCAAGTTTTTCTCTCGGAAGCACGCGAATCTGCTCCTGAAGTCGTTTGAGTTGATAGAGGAGAGAACGCGGATTATCTTCATCAAGCAGTAGCAACTCAAGTACTGTCGGAAAGTGCAGGGCTGCACGGTAGCGGCTACGATAGGTGATGAGACTTTCAGCAGCGGCGAGGACAGATTCAAGCAGCAGATCTTCGATCCACTCGTCTTGCACAGCGACAAGGCTTGAACGACACAGCACGATGAGAAGGAGGGCGCGTTCGATACGTCGTCCCATATCTAAGCTAATCCAGCCAACCGTCTGCGTCATACTTTCGGCATTAAGCCCGCTCAATGCGGAGAGAAAAATCATGAGTTGATCGAGTGAAGCCAATTCCGCCTCTTGCAACACGAGATCTGTCAGTATCTGTTTGCCTGTATCTCCATCTTCAGGGATGCTTTTTTCGAGCGTAGCGCATAGATTTTCAATATTGTTCATCACACGCCAAGTGTCCGTGGACCAGCGGTCACGGACTGCGTACGCAGCACTAACGAGTGCTTGAAGCGTTGACACTAAACTACCGTTGTTTTCTGTGTCGAGCATGATTGAGAGCAGTTCGTTTTCTAACGATTGTTCCCCTTTATTCGCAAAACCCGGGTGTGACGAGGTCAAGCCAGTCAGAGAGCGGAGCATACTGCGGAGATAAGTGAGTTCAGATACTTCCCTCGCTTCTTCGCCAAGGGTCTCAGTGAAGAGCGTAGAAGGGGACATTTGTCCTAAGCGTGATGTCTCTAAGCCCATCTTGCCCATCTTGGCTTTATCCAGCATAATTCGGAGCAGTCTTGCTTGTCCCTCTGCGCGTTCCGCATAACGTCCGACCCAAAATAGGTTTTCAGCTGCCCGGCTTGACAAACCTTCTGAGGCACCAGCAGTTTGTATGCGTCCGGTTCGTTGTTGCCATAAACTGATATGCGGTTCCGGTTCAGGCGCGAGGATCCACGTGTCCTTACTAACGCCACCACCTTGGATTGAGACTGTCAATTCGCCTTTCGCACCTTCACAACGGGTCAGTCCGCCTGGCATCACGGTATACCCGTTTTTTTCTGCAAATAGGAAAGTTCTCAGAATCGCGCGGCGAGGTTTTAGTTTCCCATCAATGAGTGAAGGTGTTGTGGAGAAGTGAATATATTCCTGCCCGACATAGAGGTGTGGCTCAGCATTGATCTGCGCGCGGAGTGTGTCGAGTTCAGCACGACTGAGTTCACTGCCAAATAAGGGTCGCCCACCGGGTTGACGATAAATGGGTTTGATAACTAACTGCTTAAGATTCGCCAGCACATAGTCTCGCTGTTTGGGTTCCCCGCACCACCACGTTGCGACAGAGGGAAGACGAAGGTCTTCGCCTATTAAATGTTTTGCAATATTCGGTAGGAACGGCATCAGACTTGGGTTTTCCATAACACCGCTGCCCGGCGGGTTTACTACCGTTACGTTTCCTTGTCGAATCACTTCCAGCAAGCCTGCGACCCCAAGTCGAGAGTCTTGTCGGAGTTCCAACGGATCACAGAAAATGTCATCGACTCGACGCAGAATAATATCAACCGGACGTAAGCCTCCAAGCGATTTTAACCAGACACGCCCGTCCCATACTGTCAGATCGTCGCCTTGTACCAAGGTGTAACCGAGGTAATTTGCGATATAGGCGTGCTCGAAGTAGGTTTCATTAAGCGGACCAGGCGTTAGCACAACGACATGTGGGTTGTCTTTTTGATGTGGGACAATACGTGTGGCACTTTCAAGTTGTCCAAGTTGATATTGTAGGTCTAAAACCCTGTTCTGTAAGGCGCGAAAGAAAAAGGAGAGTCGATGAACACCGATTTCGCCAAAGAGGTTGGGCAGTGCGCGCGCAAGAGCGGTCCGATTTTCGAGCGCATAACCCGCACCCGATGGTGCCTGTGTCCGGTCACCGAGCACCCACATTCTGCCGTCCGATCCTCGCGCTAAATCGGCGGCATAGTTCAAGAGGAACGGGAATCCAGACGGGATAAGTCCAACACAGGCTCGCAAAAATCCTGCGTGCGCATAAACCGCTTCTGGTGGTATCAACCGCTCTTTGATTAAACGCCGTTCTCCATAGAGATCCGTCAAAATTAGGTTCAGCAGTTCTGCACGCTGCGTAAGCCCAGCGGAGATAGTGTCCCAATCTGTGTTTGAGATAATCAGCGGGATGGGGTCCAATTCCCAGGGTCGATGTCCCTGCTGTTCTCCATGTACGACATAGGTGACACCGTTCTCACGCAGCAAACGCTGGACCTCCTTGTGACGAGATTCCATCTCTGCAAGCCCAAGTGTGTCCAAGGCTTGCATGAAGCCGTGCCAATGCGGATTGATTTGCCTATCCCAACTTAGCATTTCATCAATCTGTTCGTCGTGAGACAAATCAGCAGATTTAGCGGCGTGATAACTATCACCAATTGTCTTCCAATTTTTTAGATCTGCTCGTTGCATCTCTTATCTATACCTAATTGGTTACCAGTTTTCAGTTGCCAGTAAGCCAGCCATCAGCAAAGATGTATTGGTACATCTAACCTATCTTACTGATTGCTGATTGCTTAAATTCGGCGGAGATCCAAAGTATATGGATACTCGGTATTTGTCTCTTCTGGTGGAACATCTATAGGACCGGGTGATGTGCCTTCAGCGAGAAAATGCCCTGTCGTAGGTGCCGCAGGTTGGGATTGAATGACCCCCGGTGTATACCCATCAGCCCCGAACCGACTTGTACGGCGTGCCTCTGCTTCGTAAGCATTAACCGGAAACGTATCGTAATGTCTCCCCCCCGGATGAGAGACGTGATAGGTGCAACCGCCAATTGCCCGTCCATTCCATGTGTCAATGATGTCAAATACGAGTGGAGAGTGTACACCGATAGTCGGATGCAATGCGGATGGGGGTTGCCAGGCGCGATAACGCACCCCACCGACATATTCTCCCTGTGTCCCTGTATTGTGGAGAATCAATTGCCGTCCGTTGCATGTAACGACGTATCGAGCGTCTGTCAATCCACTCACCTTCACTTGTAGTCGTTCAACAGAAGAATCAACAAAACGTGAGGTACCCGCGCGCGTTATCTCCTCACCTAACACGTGCCACGGTTCAATTGCCATCCGCAATTCGAGTTCAATATTTTGTATGTTAACAGTCCCTAATTTGGGGAAACGGAATTCAAAAAAAGGTTCAAGCCATGCCATCTCAAACGGGTAACCAGCTTCTTGAAGTTCAGTAACAACTTCCTGTATATCAGCCCGAACATAGTGATGCAGCATGAACCGATCATGTAATTCTGTTCCCCAGCGGACGAGTCTCCCTTTGTAAGGCGTATTCCAAAATTTGGCGACTAAGGCACGGATTAGGAGCATCTGGACAATGCTCATCTGCGCATGTGGGGGCATCTCGAAGGCTCGCATCTCCAGTAGTCCGAGCCTCCCGCTTGCTGAGTCGGGAGAGTAGAGTTTGTCGATGCAAAACTCCGCGCGATGCGTATTGCCTGTGAGATCTACCAGCAAGTGCCGTAGGAGCCGATCAATCAACCAAGGTTCCACATCTTCTGTATCGCTATCAGGGATCTGCCCGAAAGCGACCTCCAGTTCATAGAGTTGTTCATCGCGTCCTTCGTCTACACGCGGTGCCTGACTCGTCGGACCGATAAAGGCACCAGAAAAAAGATACGATAAGCCGGGGTGGTGCTGCCAATAGGTAATGAGACTGCGTAGGAGGTGGGGCTGCCGTAACAGCGGACTATCAGCAGGCGTCCGACCACCGATAATAACGTGATTGCCACCTCCCGTCCCTGTGTGTCTACCGTCCAACATAAATTTCTCGGCACTCAACCCAGCTAACCGTGCTTGCGCGTAGAGCGTCGTGGTATTATGTACCAACTCATCCCAGTTTGCTGCTGGATGGATGTTTACCTCAATCACACCGGGATCGGGAGTCACGTTCAACGATTGGACGCGCCAATCGTGCGGAACTTCATAACCCTCAAGGATCACTGGCATTTCTAAAGCCTGCGCGGTTGCTTCAACTGCTTTAAGGAGCGAAAGGTAGTGCTCAAGATGCGTTAAGGGTGGTATAAAGATGTACAATCTGCCCTCACGCGGTTCAACACAGAGTGCCGTCTGAAAAACCATTTGTTCTTCTGCATTTTCTGTAGCTGGTGTGTCATCTCTATGTTTTGGTGTAGACGCGTTTTGCGAGTTTGTTTGTACTGCTGCGTCTAAATTTTCCTCGCGCGGCTCAAGCGGGTCACGTTCGTAACCTGTTTCGTGCTCTTCAGGTGGCACCCATTGCATAGACTCCAACGGCAGACGAAATCCTATCGGTGAATCGCCGGGGATTAAAAGCATACGTCCATCTCGGAAATTCCACGTACAACTCTCCCATACATCGTCTACGAGGCTCCAGCGTAGCGGTAGCGCGTAGCCGATAGGTGCTCCAAGAATCTCTGTTTGTAGCAGCTGCGCGAGTCGCTGGCGTTCGGACGCTTCCTTGAAGTCAAAGTCGAGCGGATCAATGTTGACAGGTAGTCTATCTTCCGTCCAAAGAAAATAAAGCGCGTCTTCGTAAGCCGGTACTACCTGATGTGTCGTGATGTTCAACCCTTCAGTGAGGCGATCCATAAACTGTTTAGCCTCTTCAACGCCGAAGCCGTAATCTTTGTGAGGTTCAGCGAAGAGTTTATCGTTCTGCCAGACGGGCACGCCATCTTTACGCCAAAAGCAGCCGAACTTCCAACGCGGTAACGGTTCACCCGGATACCATTTTCCTTGTCCGTAATAGAGGGCACCGCCGGGCCCGAAACTGTTCCGCAAACGCTGCAGAAGTCCTGTCGCTAACTCCCTTTTTTTCGGACTGTCCGCTTCTGTGTCCCATTCCGGACTGTCTGTATCGTCGATTGATACGAAAGTCGGTTCGCCACCCATTGTCAACCGAATGTCATTTTGAATTATGTCTTGGTCAACCTGCTGCCCGAGGGCGTTAATATCTGCCCACTGTGTTTCCGTATAAGGTTTCGTCACGCGCGGGTCTTCATGGATACGCTGGACGGTGTTACTATAGGTAAATTCTGTTTCGCACAGATCGGTGTAACCGCTGACGGGTGCTGCACTCACAGGGTCGGGTACGCATGCCAAAGGAATATGTCCCTCACCCGCAAATAAGCTGGATGTTGGGTCCAAACCTATCCACCCTGCGCCGGGTGCGTAGACTTCGCACCACGCGTGCAAGTCGGTGAAGTCCTGTGCAGGACCAGCGGGTCCGTCTACAGGCTTCTGATCGGCGACGAGTTGTACGAGGTAACCAGAGACGAATCGGGCAGCTAAGCCGAGGTGTCGGAAAATCTGAACGAGCAACCATCCTGTGTCCCGGCATGAACCGATCCGCTTTTCTAAAGTCTCTTCACAGGACTGCACGCCTGGTTCCATCCGAATCGTGTATTTTATATTTTCCCATAAGGATCTGTTGACATCAACAAGGAAGTCGATGAGTTTCTTCTGCGTCCGGGGAATGTCTGCTAACCATGCTGTCAGCAACGGACCATTCTCTTTCACTTCAAGGAAGGGCGTTAATTCTTTTTTCAGCTGCGCTTCGTAAGAAAATGGATAGTGTTCAGCACTCGCCTCAAGGAAAAAATCGAACGGGTTGATAACAGTCATATCTGCGACAAGATCTACTGCAATAGATAGGGCGCGTGTGGGTTCTTGGAAAATGACACGCGCTTGATAGTTGCCGAATGGATCTTGCTGCCAATTGATAAAGTGGTTTTCGGGCTCAATTTTAAACGAATACGCTTCAATCGGTGTTCGACAGTGGACGGCGGGTCTCAATCGAAAAACGTGTGGCGACAAGTTGACGAACCGGTCATATTGGTAAATGGATTTATGATTGATTGCTACACGAATTGCCATTTTTTTAAGTATTGGGTTTCTGCTCCGATTTGTCCCCTTTCCCAGTAACGGGTGGGCCCCCCTGTCCAAATCGGTTTCTTGTAAAATTACACAATTTCTGATCTTTTTAACGGATATACAATAGCGCAACCTACAACTGCGTCTGTTCCTGAGTCTGTTCCTGAATAGGTTCTCCATTGACAGGGCGCAATGCGAAAAATGTTTTGTGAATATCCGCGCCGACTAAGTTAAGTTTGGTCTGGAATGCATCGAGAAACTCGTGTAGACCGGTTGAGAGGATCTGTTTGACTTGGGCATACGCGAATTCGGCACGGAGTTGTCCTAAACGCTGCTCTGCGGTATTGGAGAACGTCTCTAAAGGCGTGCCGGATATCGCGTGCAATGACTCCTCCGCTTTGGAGAGGCAATAGAGAACAGAGCGCGGAAATTCACGGCTTAACAACAAAAAAGCGACGACATCATCTGGGGAGATGAGTCCGTAGGTGCGGCGATACATTTCAAACCCACTGGCAGAATGAAGCAGCGCGCCCCACTGAATATCATCAAACGGTGTATTGACATCCCAGATAGATGGGAGTAGGATAAAGTATTTGACATCAACGATCCTTGAGGTCTTGTCGGCGCGTTCAATCAAACGTCCCAACTGAC
The DNA here is from genome assembly GCA_026706025.1 of Candidatus Poribacteria bacterium. NCBI lineage: Bacteria > Candidatus Poribacteria > Candidatus Poribacteria bacterium. The sequence continues at coordinate 72,978 of JAPOZO010000076.1, read as the reverse complement.
AGAAGTGCCATCCTTCGCTATGGGACATGATATTATCTGTGAGTCCCATGAAGAGGTGTGATGCGAGTTTGATCTCTGTGAAGAATTCATGGGGTTCTGCCATCGCCCACTGTTCAGAAGTGTTTGCCACCAATAAGTAGGCATCGTTTAGCTGCTCCCACATCTCTGATGAGATATTTTCGCGTATGGACCGGGCGTTTTCTCGACCAGCCCGTAAGCAAGAGACAATTGAATTCGGGTTTTCAGCGTCAAACGCCAAAAATCGGATGACGGCTTCACGTGATGCCTCGCCATAGCGTTCGGCAAACACTTCATCATCGCCTGTGGTCGCAACAAGAGGTTCCCACTGTGCCTGCATACCGACGGGTGCGTCAAGGATCAAACGCAAATTGACATCGACGAAACGGGCGACATTCTCGGCACGTTCAATGTAGCGACTCATCCAATAAATTGATTCTGCAACGCGACTCAGCATGACAACCTCCTACGCCCCTTTCCCTGTAACGGACGGGGATCCCGGGCCCGATAAGACCCACGTATCTTTGCTACCGCCACCTTGTGAGGAGTTGACAACAAGTGAACCCTTTTTGAGTGCGACCCGTGTCAATCCACCTGGGAGGACGTAAATCTCTTCACCATAAAGAATAAACGGGCGCAAGTCAACGTGCCGTCCCTCAAAATGGTCGTCAATCATCACCGGCACACGTGAAAGTGCGAGTGTCGGTTGGGCAATGTAATTGCGCGGATTGTCTTTAATTCGGCGGGCAAACTCCTCGTGTTCTGCTTTGGTGGCATGCGGACCAATCAGCATTCCATAGCCACCAGACTGGTTAGCTTCTTTCACAACGAGCTCGTCAAGATGTTCCAGAACATATTTCTGATCGCTATCTTTCCAACACATGTAGGTCGGAACATTTGGGACGATAATGTCTTCGCCGAGATAATACTTGATGATCTCAGGGACGAAAGCACAGACGACTTTGTCATCGGCGACACAGGTGCCAGGGGCATTAACCAAAGCGACACGTCCGGCTTTGTAAACATCCATCAATCCGGGAACACCGAGCATTGATTCGGGTTTGAACGCCTTCGGGTCAAGGAAATCGTCGTTAATGCGGCGGTAGATGACATCAACACGCTCAAAACCTTTCGTGGTTCGCGCGTGCACAAACCCGTCCATTACGACGAGATCGCGTCCCTCAACCAATTCAACGCCCATCTGTTGCGCGAGGAAGGAGTGCTCAAAGTATGCGGAGTTATAAACGCCCGGTGTTAGTACCGCAACTTCAGGAGATAAGATTTTGTCGGTTACGAGGTACCGGAGCATATTTAGCAATTGGCTCGGATAATCTTCGACCGGTTGAATTTGCGACATCCCAAAAAGTTGCGGAAAGGTCCGCTTCATTAACTGCCGATTTTCCACGACATAAGAGACGCCAGATGGACAACCGAGATTATCTTCCAATACATAAACTTGTCCATCGCTATCGCGGACTAAGTCTGTGCCAGTGATATGGCACCAGACCCCGCGCGGTGGGTCTAAACCGATGCAGGGTTGTAGGTATCTTTCCGATGAAAGCACGACATCTGCTGGGACGATACCGTCTTTGAGAATTTTTTGGTCGTGGTAAACGTCGTCAATAAACAGGTTCAGTGCGTGGATGCGCTGTTTGAGTCCACGTTCTATCCATTCCCATTCACTGGCATCAATAATTCGTGGGATGAGATCGAACGGAAATATCTTTTCGACACCTTGCTCGTCCGCGTAGACGTTGAACGTGATGCCCATTCGGAGCAACGCGTATTCAGCGGCAATTTGGCGACGCGTGAGTTCGCCTTCAGGAAAACTCTCAATCCGCTCTATCAACATCTGGGCAGCCGGACGCGCACTCCCATCTGGGGCAAACATCTCGTCATAAAATCCGTCAGTGCTGTATTCCTCAAATCCTGTCATGGTAATGCGCCTCCCTATTGATCGCTGATTCCGCAGCGAGGATGCAAATGCAAAATGCTAAAGAGTGGCGATTTTGGGAATCGCGTGAACCTTATACAAGGTATGATGCCATACTTTAGAAGCAAAGTCAAGTGAAATTTGGGACAGAAGCATTCAGGGTATTATTTATCTGAATCGCGGATTACCGCGGATTTCACAGATTTCGCGGCTTTTGTAAAGATGTGACGCGTTGAACAGAGATAAAGAATCATAGATACCAATTTAGGTTTCTGTCGGGTTTTCGTAGGTTGGGTTGAGCGATATTGAAAAGTTAATGCTATAGGCAAAATAGGCGTTAAATTCAATATACCATCATATACATCCAAGAACGGAGCGAAACCCAACGTCATACGGTCACATCGGCAGTACTGTCACAGGAAATGTGTTGGGTTTCACTCGATATCTTTACTATAGTCATGTGAGACAAGTAAGGGTTTCCTTTTACTGACAAGTGTCTGGAAAGGATCCGTTCACCCCAACCTACAATAAGGCATCTTTTTTCTAAAATTGACACTTACAGTTGGGCGGATATAAAGGAAAAGGGCAGGCACAAGACCTGCCCTACAACAATTTACGGTTATTATCGACAACTGAGTTGTGATGTTAGGCAACGGTTTGAAAGGCTTCCCACGCGTCGCCTGCTGCTGCAGCCTGACGTTCCAATTCGGTGCGCCATCCAACGACTTTTCCTGATTTGATCTGCTGAACATCAAACCCAGCATATCGATCCTCAAGTGTGCCTCCGAGTTTTTGCGTTTCTGCCCACCGGTCCCATGCCGTCTGCATAAACCCGTGGGGTAAAGCGTCTCGGACAGCAGGGTCAAGCTGCCAAGCGTTTCGTGCGTCTGCGACCGAAGGTTCACCGGTGAATTCACCCGACCACTTCGACCAACCGATTGACAAAGTGTTGCGCTCGCGTTCAGGCACGGTGTGGCCGGTGTGGATATTATTGCCATTGCGGATGAGTGCCTCACCCGGCTTGAGCCGAATCGCAACCTGATCGGGCAACGGATCTTTCTTGTTCCAACTCGGTGTATAGGGGACACCCTGATCCTTCATCGATTGTGGAAGTAGGACATCATGCTCAAAAGGGGTGCGCCATCGGTGGTGGCTACCCGGAATCAGTTCATGGCATTCGTCGTCTGTGAGTGCCAAAAACATGCTTACGCCGTTCCGTTCGGTAATTCGCTTCTCGTTGCTTTCTTGGATTTCTTTCCAGCGAATCCGTTCTACCTCTTCGGAATAATCTTCAGGGGTATCACCGCGGACTTCTTTTTGTGAGAAGTAGCCTGCGCCATCGCCCCACCACGTCACGTCTCTGTGCCAACTGGGTCCGTTTGCTTGTTTCCGTGGATTCGCCCACAGGAGCATACCACTAAATGTCATATCTTCAGGTTGTAGCCCGTGACACCAAGAAGCAACGAAATCTAAGAAATCCGAAGAGCCGTGGAATTCGGCGAAACTTGACTCACCGAAAGCGGGATGGATGAGTCCTCGGATTGCCCACGGTTCGTTGTGTGCTGCGCGATGGACATAACCCTTCGAACAATCAATTTTGTCGTAGACGTGTTCAGGGGCACACGCCTCGGTAACACGCCGTCCGGCTTCTCGAAGGATAGGAATCCAAGGGTTATCAACAAAGTCGTTGATGATGACAAAACCGTGCTCCTTTAGATATGCCAGTCTTTCAGGCGTGGCACCCGGAGCCGAAAGTTCAGGTTTGAAATCTGCGAACGCAGTCGCGCGATAAGTTTCCGTCGCTTGTGCTTCACTTGTGCTCATTATTGTTCCTCCCTGTCAGGCAGTTACTTTGAGTGAGTAAACTATTCTAACACACTTCACATATTTTTCAAAATCTTAGTGCACGGCAATCAGCAGTCAGAATTCGGAAATTCGTCTTACAGAAGCACCGAATGCCTCTATGTGAAATTAGGTTGGTTTTCATAAAGATACCGCTTTCAACGGCATCTGTCAAGAAAAAAATTGGTGGGTTTTTCGGATGAGACAAGAAGCGGTGATTAATAATAAGGGGTTAAGGGATCTGTTAGAGTGGGACGGAGCGTGATTTTTACTCCGCCCCATTCGGCTGTTACTATCAGCAGCCATCTGACAAAACGACATCGTCTATATTTTCTGTAACGCGCGCCTTGAAGAGACGCAACTTCTCATAAATATTTTCTGTGCTATGCTTGAAATGAACTTCAAGATAGAGCCGCCACAGTCGAAGCGTCAAGTCATAGTAGATAGTGGGTTCTTCGTAAGGCAGATCCTCAATTCCTTCGGGACCGACCTCGCGTAGCACACGGATAAGTTCTTTCTCAAACGTTCGGGGGTACCCAGTATTGTACATCACAATATCAGCGAGTTTGGCATTGAGGTTAACATGTGCAGTATAACCCATTGATACACTATAGAATGCACTATCAAACTGCTCACACATCTCATCCGATAGCCAAGCAGCTATATCGGTTGCTACCTCGATTGACATCGTCTCCGTTTTGGGCAGGACGCAACGGAAACCGAGAGTTCCCATACCATCATTTACAGGATGTTGGCTTCTCTTTGCAATTTGGATAGCTTTCGCACCACTAAACCAAGAGCCGCCTCGCGTCCTATGATACCTGCCGTGGGTATCGTCAACGTCTAACTGCTCTAAGCACCATTCTTCAACGTTGCCTGCCATGTCATATAGACCGTATTTGTTAGGCGCATAACTCCCCACTTCTTTCGTCGGCGGGTTCCTGAAGCTTGCGCTGCGGGTGTAACGGTTGTAATTGGCTCTACGACGAGGTTTAGCGTCACCCCACGGATATTTTTTGCCTTCTAAGGTGCCGCGCGCCGATCTTTCCCATTGTGCTTCTGTTGGTAATTCTTTGCCCATCCATTCCGCATAGGCTTTGGCGGCAAACCAACTGATGTTCACCACCGGATGATTCGCTTTACCCTTTGGATACATATTGCCATTCCAACCAGATAAGTAGCCATCCCCTACTACTGAGGTTAAGGCTTTGTCTTTTCGCCACTCGGGATTCTCTTCAATAAACTTTCTGTATTCTGCGTTTGTGACTTCATACGCGTCCATGTAGAATGCGTCAATGCTATCTCCTGCAGGAATTAGTACCATCCCTTCGGGGACTTCAGGTGCGCTCAGTTTTATTGCGAAAATGAATAATGCGCAAAGGATTAATCCGTAAAGGATTGAGGTTAGGGTTCTCATTTTAAGAATCTCCGTATTTAGCACCGAGTTCTGTCGTTCTTTCGGTAAGCGTGTCGGTCATGCTAACTTCAGCCTCCTCATTTGAATTTTTGGGCTTGGGAGCGAAAGTTAGCCACATGTCTGTTATTTTGTGTTTATTTTTCTAATGTGTTTATTTTTCTAACGTTATACAATCAAGGACAGTTTAGTTTTCGGTTTCCTCCACCTGTGCTGGTGTCTTGGCAGTGTGGAACACCAATTTTAAGTAAACTAAAAATCCTTATGCTGAGAACGTATCAGCATGTGCTAAATTTAGTAGCAATTATCGTGCCAATTGATTTTTCTTGACTTTTTCACCAAACGTGCTACTATTTTTAGAGCGGTTTAGCGAGTTTTCCTCGGTACCGCAAACTCAGAAATAGGAGATAGCAATGCGCACAGAATCAACACCACAAGCGCGGCATTTTGGATTAAGTCAGGAGGAACTTTCATACTGGAACGAGAACGGTTACCTCGTCCGCTTAGGCGTATTCACGACTGAAGAGAACGATGTGTTCCGTCAAGTTGCTGAAGACATTGTTGACCGGAAGCGTCCGTTTCCGCCTGAACACATTGATCAGAACGCACTCGTCAGAGATGGGAAAGCAGAGCAGCAAGGCATCTATGCGATGCACAAGATCCACTTTCCGAGCTGCTATGATCCAAAATTCCTCGCCCGCGTGCGTGATCCGCGTCTCACCGACCCGATCGTTGACATTCTCGGTCCGGATATTCTCGGCATCAACACGTTGTTTATCTGGAAAGCCCCGAAGATTGGTCTCGGTTTTCCGTGGCATCAAGACAAGTTCTACTTCCGTACTCGGTTCAATACAGAAACGACAGTCGGAACATGGACAGCAATTGATCCTGCAGATCGTGAGAACGGTTGTCTTTACGTTATCCCCGGCAGCCACAAATGGGATATCTTTCAGCATGACGACCTCGAAGGTTCACAACAACGGGAATTCAAAATGGCTCAGGGTGTCCGCGACGCAGACGGTGTCGCGGTAGAGGTGCCGCCCGGCGCGGTGATCTGGTTCCACAGCCATCTCTTGCATAAAAGTATGGACAATCATAGCCTGCGGTTCCGCCGTAGTTTCGTTGCGCATTATCTCAGTGCGCAAGCGGAGTGGGCAAATGGGAGGAAGGGGCAACCTGTTATGTGGGTTCGCGGCAAGACTTTTCCCGACAAGGTTCACGAAGTTGCCCGCGAAGTCATCCCCGTCTCCGAATGGTAAACCTAAATCTCTGAGGCTTTGCCCTCACTCCCACAACTACAGAAATAGGAAATAATAATGCACACAGAATCGGTACCACAGGAACGGACTTTTGGTTTGAACTTAGATGAGTTAGCATATTGGAACGAAAACGGTTACCTCGTCCGTTTAAATGTATTCACCGCCGAGGAAAACGATGTCCTTCGTCAAGTTGCTGAAGACGTTGTGGACGGGAAACGCCGGTATCCATCCACAAACATTAATCAAAACGCCCTCGTCAGAGATGGAAAAATAGAGGAGCAAGGTATCTATGCGATGCACAAGATTCATCATCCAAGTTGTTATTGCCCAGAATTCCTTGCACGTGTCCGTGATCCGCGTCTAACGGATCCGCTTGTTGACATCCTCGGCCCAGACATCCTCGGCATCAATAATCTGTTTATCTGGAAGGCACCGAGGATTGGCCTCGGTTTCCCCTGGCATCAAGACAAGTTCTACTTCCGCAATCGGTTTAATACAGAAACGACAGTCGGGACGTGGACGGCTATTGATGCTGCGGATCGGGAAAATGGCTGTCTCTATGTTGTTCCCGGTAGCCATAAATGGGATATTTTTGAACACGACGACCTCGAAGGCTCGCAACAACAGGAATTCAAATTGGCGCGCGGTGTTCGCGACGAAGACGGCGTTGCGGTAGAGGTGCCACCCGGCGCGGTGATTTGGTTCCATAGCCATCTCTTGCATAAGAGCATGGACAACCACAGTTTACGATTCCGCCGCAGTTATGTCATCCACTACCTCAGTGCACAAGCGGAATGGGCACGTCCACCTACACCCAACAACAGGAAAAGACAACCCGTCATGTGGATTCGTGGTGAGACTTTCCCGGACAAGGTTTACGAAGTCGAACGCCATGTGCTGCCCGCTCCCGAACCCGACTGATGCTGTTGGCAAAGGAAAACATAATGGTTGTTCAGAAATCACTTGTAATTATTTAACCAACACCCTCCGACTCCTAACGAGAAAGCACCATCATGAAACTACGACTTACCACCATCTATGTCTTGCTTCTTTTGCTTCTGTCATCTTCCGATGCAACCGTTCCTTCCCAATACGCGAAGCAATCCGTTGAATGGTTCCAAAGCGAGGAAGGTCGCCGTATTGCCGATAATGTCCTCACTTGGCAGACGCCGCATGGCGGTTGGCCCAAGAATAGAGACACGGCATCTGAACCGTTTGACGGTAAAAGTGAGGATCTGCACGCGACGTTCGACAACGGTGCGACCACTAACGAACTACGGTTTCTTGCCCGGGCGTTTCGTGCGACTAACCAGCCACACTACCAACAAGCATTTCTCAAGGGACTTTCTCATATCCTTGAAGCGCAATACCCGAATGGTGGATGGCCACAATTTTATCCACTAAGCAAACGCTACCCTCGTCACATCACGTTCAATGATAATGTTATGGCCCGCATTCTCGAACTTCTTCGAGATGTCTCTGAATCTTCCGACTATGGGTTCCTGAAAACGGAGTACCGCACCAAGGCTGAAGCTGCTGTAACCAAGGGCATCGACTGTATCCTGCGTACGCAAATTAAGCAGAATGGCAAACGCACAGTCTGGTGCGCGCAGCATGACGAGGAAACGTTTGAGCCTGCGTGGGCACGTTCCTATGAGCCACCGTCTCTCTCAGGTGCCGAAAGCGTCGGCGTTGTGCGATTCCTGATGTCAGTCGAAGAACCCACGCCAGAGATCATCGCCGCTGTCGAAGGAGCCGTTGAGTGGTTCAGAAGCGTCACTATCCACGGCACGCGTCTTGACAAGTTCACCAATGCAGAGGGACAGGACGATAGGCGGATCGTAGCGGATCCCGACGCTCGACCGCTCTGGGCGCGTTTCTACGAGCTCGGCAGCAACCGTCCAATCTTTCTGGATCGCGATTCGGTGGTCCGTTACGCGTTTTCCGAGATCGGGCAGGAACGCCGTACCGGATACGCCTACTACGGGAGCTGGGCCGCCAAACTCCTTGCAGATGATTACCCACGGTGGAGAGAAAAGCACAAGTTCCCAAAGGAATGACCGATTGTCATGCCTGCTGGATTCAAAGTAAGTTTCGATTTGCATGTCCATATCTCAGCTTTACCGCGTAGGCTGGTCTGGCGGTTGGGGTTGGGAATCGAACCCGTAGATACGGCGCATGGTTGGGGTGGCGCGTTCGACGACTTCTGGTTTGAGATGATTCACGAAGTCGAACATCGGTTTGACGAAAGAACGACAACAAAAACAGATCAAGGCGATGCGCTGCCGATCGGTTTTGTTGGCACCGGCAGAGTGCCAGATCGCACCGTTGAACAAAAATACAGAGCCTTTCGGTGCGGAGAGTCGCACCTCATCGGGATGGTGGGTGGTACCCGGAGGCGGTTTGATCCGCTGGAGATGGATACCGGGTACATGGCGTGTCCCACCGTTCTCCGGTGAAAAGTCGTCAAGCAGCCAGAGACTGTTGGCGACCAGTGGGAAACTGGGCAGTGGTTCCGGCATAGACCCTAAGACGCTATCCACGTGGTAGCCACCATCTGGTGCCCCTGGGTCGATGATGTTGGAGGTGAGTGTGCTGAGCGTGTAATCGGGACCGAGGAGGTGTTCAAAGAAGGGCATCACCTTCGGTCGGGCAACGAGGCTCTCGTACATCTGTCCCTTGTTGACTAACCAGCGGACGTGCTGCCCGTGCCCGTTGGTGTGTTGGCGTGCTAATCCATTCTGCTTTTCTTCTTCTGCCAACCTGAGTATATCTGCTCTATAGACCTTGATCTCCTCATCGGAAAGCACGTCGGGGATGACGATGCACCCCTGTTCGTCCAATTGCCTTTTTTGTGCGTCGGTGATACCCATTTTGGATCTCCTTCGGTAGGCGAGGCACGGAGACCTCGCCAAACAGGTCTAAACTATGCTGCAAAGGTTTTCAGGCACTCCTCATAAACGTTGAAATGTTCGCCTTCGTGTTCTTCGGCATCAACCAGTTTGAGCCAGAGCGCACTGTCCTTCTTCTTACCGCTCAGCTGCCGACGGCTGCCGAGGTTCGACGGATCCGGTCCGCTCCAGACGACTTCACCCCCTTGCATATAAATAAAATTATCACGATACCGGTCAATCAGGTCTTTCTGGTTTTCCTGATAGACCAATCCCTGTTCACAGGTTGTTTTCCGCCAATTCGCGACCGTTTCCGAACTATCTGTTTCCACAGAATCAAATTCCGCTAAGGGTGCCGTGACTTCGCTCTCCCAATCGATTTCATCAAGGTTGACGGTGCCGTATCCACGCTGTGCTGCGATAAGGATATGGTTCCGATCGCGTTTGAACGGAGGTGTGGGCCAGTCGGACTGCGGATCGTGTCCCATCAGATGCATACCGACAGTATCCGTGGAGATAGGGTGATCGCCTGCTATGAGGGCGTTACAGATTCTACCTTCACCACCCCATTCGCGTCCCCACTGTCCCGTCAACGCATCAATGATATTGAGGCACGGTTTCGTGATGAGTGCCAAATCTGGAAGCACATAAGAGAGGCGGATGAGGTGGTGGTAGTAGCTGCGTGTCCTGCCTTCTGGAAGCAGCATCGGTGGTAATCCGAACAGGTTTTTGGTGCATAAGGTGATCCCCATGAAAGCGTGGTTTTTCATCTTCGCGACAGAGACAACGGCATCGGCATCGTCGAAACATGCGCTCAGTGTGTAGCGATCGAACATTGAACCGCCGCCGGGGACATCGTAATCCTTAAAGGGAGGAAGGTTAGAATCAACAAACTGCACATCAAATTCTTTGAGGTGGTGTAGGTAATTGAAATCAGGTGGCATCCGGTGCCCGTGTGTATACGGGTTCGTGTCAGTAGCGACGAGCTGCGCCGTGGTATGCTCCTTAATCAACCGTAGTACGGCACGGCAGGTGGCATCGTCTACTAATTCTCTGCGCCGACCCTCGTAGTAAATAATCCGCTCAGGTGGTTTCATCATATTGAATTTCATAACCACCTTCTTGGCGTTTTCAATGGGTTTCCAAGCACGCGTAAGCGGATCGGTGATACGGCGGAGTGTTTGATAAATTTCCTCTTCCGTTGCGCGATAATCGCAATGTGCTGCTCTAACTTTGAACTGTTTTTCCATAATGGCCTCCATTGCAAGTGCGTGATTTTCTAAAATCGTACGAAATTTTGGGGCTTCGCGCCTCAAGCGTTAGTCATCTGGCAAGCGCGCCTTGAGACGCTCGAGTTCTTCGCGCAAGCGCGAGACTTCAGCTTCCGCTTCTGCGCGTGCGGCGGCTTCACGCTCGCGTGCAGCGGCTTCTTGTTCTGCGCGCTGCTCTGCTGTCTCTGCCAGCGTTTGCAGCCACTGTCCCGTCGCCTCCTCATAAACGGCTAATCCATCATCCAGTAGATGGAACGATACGCCTAACGTCACAGAAAGAATACTACCATCTACATTCTCGGGTATCCGCTCATAAGTTCCATCTTTGAGGCGAAATCCCATCAGCGGCGTGGGCAAATAGCGTCTATCTATATCGCAGAGAAAATACTCCGAGATTCCCATTGACGCGTAATGTGCCTTTTTATGACCTAAGTCATTTTGAAACGTTCCTTTACTCGAAAACTCCATCACGAAGTCTGGGGGCTTCCCCTCTTCCCACACCTTATAGGTGCGGCGGAGTTTCTTGCCTATGCCGAAAGAGACGAGGATATCGGGTGAGACAGCTGTACGGCCGGGCCCCTCTACATCATACATCATGATAGTCCCAGAGACGTATGTATCTGGGTTATCCGCGAAGAAGCCATCAAAACGTTGCCGCAAATCGATGATAGCCACTGCGTGCATATCCGTTTCAGCCATAGGTTTTCCATCCGATTCAGGGTATAGGTCGGCAGTTTCTGTGGGAGCGTAAGGGATGTGGCGTGAATTTGGATACGTTTCCATGAGAACATCTCCTTTTCCACAAATGATTGAAAAACAAGTGTATGTCACTCGGGTATCTGTTAAGTATATTAAGTATACCTAAAAAAATTGCATAAGTCAATCTTTTTGCAAAGGTCACATCGCTTGCTGGCGCAAAAGGCGACGTATCACCTTATTAGAAGCGGTCCTCGGCAACGTATCTACGATAACGACATCGTGAATTCTGAATAAAGGATTGAGATGTCCTGAAATCTCGGTTTGTAAAGTCGCGTGAAGCTCCTGTTTTGGGGGTGCTGCTTCTGATGCTACCAAAACGGCATAGATGACGAGTTGGCTCGGACCGCCGTCTTTCGGTGAGATGGCGACCGCTGCTGTTTCTTGAATCCCATCAACGACGTTAAGCACTTCCTCAATCTCTGCGGAGCTTACCTTGATACCGCTCAGGTTCATCGTATCGTCAACGCGACCGAGGACCCGGTATTTAGCACCTACAAGCCATGGTTCGGTTTCAAAGCCGTTGCCTAACCGTTCAATCGCATCACCGTGACGACGCAGATTGGATTGCGGTGTCCCCGCAAAATAGACTTCATTATGGTCGGCGTTGAGCAGACTTGTGGAGAGACCCAGCGATGGCGAAACGATGAAAACTTCACCGTTGTCAGAGAGGTTTCCAGCGTCATCAAAGAGTAAGAAATTTAAACCGAGTGCTGGTGTTGTGAATGTCGAAGGTGCAGCGGGTTGGACACGCGTACCGGTGATATAACCGCCTCCAATCTCAGTGCCACCACAATACTCGATTACTGGCTTGTAGCCAGCAAGTGACATGAGGTAAAACATCTCTTCAGGGTTAGAGCATTCACCCGTTGAACTGAATGCTCGGATCGCATGCCAGTTGAGTCCGTGCATGCAGCCTGTATTTTTCCACGCCCGTACAAGCGTCGGCACAACACCGAGCATACTGACTTTAGCGTTCTGCACAAAAACACCGAAGTTCCGACCTGTTGGTACGCCGTCATACAAGGCGATCGTAGCATTGTTGATGAGACTTGCGTAGATGAGCCAGGGTCCCATCATCCAACCGAGACTTGTGTGCCATGCCAGCACGTCCCCGGGGTGGATATCGTGGTGTAAGTAGGCATCTGCGGCGGCTTTAATCGGGGTAGTGTGTGTCCACGGAATTGCCTTCGGTTCGCCAGTGGTGCCGGAAGAGAAGAGGATATTGGTAGGTGCGTCAGGGTGGCAAGGAACGGCGGCAAATGTCTCTGTATCGCTTAGAAAGTCTTGCCACGTCATATCGCCTTCGCGTCGGAGTTGTGCGATGGTTTCACCGCCTTCAGACGAAAAAACGACTGCCTTGCGGGCATCTGCGGCAATCACTTTCTCATACAACGGCAGACGTTTCCCTGCTCTGTTGATATAATCCTGTGTGAAGATGGCTTTTGCGTTACCGATGCGGAGACGGGTGGCTATCTCCTCTGGCGCGAAACTATCGGCGATACCAACAACAACACACCCCGCTTTTACAATTCCGAGATAGATGGCAACGGATTCAGCGTTCATCGGCATGTCAACCGCCACGGCATCTCCCGGCTTCATACCGATTTCAACAAGTCCGTTCGCGACTCGGTTGGTGAGGGATTCCAACTCGCCGTAGGTGAGTGTTGATAGATTTTCGTCGCTTTCTCGCTGCGTAACGATCGCGATGGTATCAGGGTCGGCATTGAAGCAGCTTTCGACAATGTTCAGTTTAGCAAGTTTTGTTGAAACGCCTGTTGCGTCTTTTTGTGCCTCGGTGTGTGTTTCTGTCGCTTTAATACCCAGTACATCAATCATCATCTGCCAAAACGTGTCGCGATTGGCGACTGACCAAGCGTGGAATTCGGGATAAGTTTTGATGTGCAATTCAACCATTAAACGGGTGATATTCGCTTCGGTGATGTCTTCGTCCGTGGGAAACCATGCGGGGGGTGGTCCGTACCTTGCGCGATCGAAGTCGGCGTAGACCGTCTCATATAGGAATTGGTGGAGTGTAAACGGGTATTGTGGTGTGAGGATATAGCGCGAAATCTCATACCAGCAGGCTGTCGGGGACTGTGTTGGCAATATCCGATTGACGGCTTCGACTATCTTTACTGCTTCCGTTTTTTCTAATCCGCAAGCAGTAAGTTGTTCAACGGTCAGCATGAGATAGGTTTCCTCTTTTAGATAATACGAGTGGTTTGAAGGGCATTGCCAATTTCAAATTCGATGAATCTGTAAATCTGATGCAAGGAGAGTTCCGCCTCGATCGAATCTCCTCACTATGCGTTTAAACTTCACGATGAAAGTATAGCATATTATTAGGGAAAAAACAACAAGTAGTGAGTCATGAGGCAGCGCCATTCAGTTTTATGAAATTATAGAGTTTCTCGTCCTTTTTTCAGGATCCGGTGCGTTTGGAATGCAGGTCGCATTTGGGCGAGTACGCCGCAAAACCGCACCTACCGGGCCTGGGGGGTCCAAAATTGGACTAAAAACCGAGAATTGAATGGCCCTGAGTCGTGAGGTACCCTTTGCTTGCTAATATCTTTTGCAATATAGATTAATCCATGCTATAATTACTTTCACCTACCAAGGAAATGGTTAGGTAGCAAGTCAGTAACCCCGCCTTAACGGACGGGGCTTGTGCGAAGCGTCCGCCAAACGTCCACTCCACGAGTTAAACCGCTGACTACAGGTCGCTTCTGTGTAGCGATATTAATAGCACAGCGATGTTTGATAGGTGCATCGGTAGCCAAAACCTGTTACTAACTTAAAAGGAGCAGTGTTTCCTCCCCTGCCTACAGACAGGGGTTTCCACATCGAAGATTTTGATGAATATTCGCTTTTACAAGGATCCCGAAACTGGCTTGCCCCATATTTATAATCATGGCGTTACCGAGGATGAAGTAGAAGATGTTTTACTGAATCCTGGTGAGAATTGGCAGGGAAGGCGAAAAACGCGAAATGCCCTTGGTCAAACGCAAAGTGGTCGCTATTTGCAAGTCGTCTATGTTCGAGACCCGAAACCCGATAGTGTCTTTGTAATTACGGCCTACGAATTGACAGGAAAACCGTTAACAGCATACCGCCAAAGACAAAGGAAGAGAGGCAGACGATGAAAAAAAAGAACGAATTTCCACCCGGTTGGAACGAAGAACGCGTCCAAAGCGTCATCGCATACTACGACCAACAAACGGAGGATGAAGCTGTCGCTGAAGCTGAGGAAGCGTTACAGAATGAATCCAGCATGCTGATAGAAGTGCCCATTGAATTGGTGCCTGCCGTGCGTGAATTGATTGCCAAACATGCCGCCCAAAATCACCCGCAAGCAGAACAGGGGACTTAGGATATTCCTATTCAGGTGCCAATGCCCGTAGCCGATTAACGACTTTTACGACCTCATCTGCAACAATATCGACCTCTTCAGCAGTATTATAACGTCCGAGACCGAAGCGGACGGCAGTCAACGCCAGTTCATTCGGAACCCCCATTGCAACTAAGACATGCGATGCCTTCACTGACTCTGAATCACACGCAGATCCAGTTGATACTGCGACGTGTTTAAGACCTGCCAAATGCGCGTGGCTCTGCACACCCGCAAAACAGAGATTCAAGTTGCCCGGCAGACGCTGTTCAGGGTGTCCGTTGAGATGAATGTCATCTAAGTGTGCGTTTAACTTCTGATGAAGTGCATCCCGTAAAGTTGCCACGCAGCTTTTCCCCGATGCCATGTGCTTTTTTGAAAGTTCGCACGCCGCACCTAAACCGACAATCCCTGGGACATTCAAGGTCCCGGGTCGCACTCTTTCCTCCTGTCCACCGCCGTGAAAAAGCGAATGTGGCTGAGAAGCGTTTCGATGGATGTAAAGCGCGCCAATCCCCTTTGGACCGTAAATTTTGTGCGCTGTCAGAGAGGCGAGATCTACACCAAGCATCTCCATGTTTGAGGGCAGCTGCCCAATCCCCTGCACCGCATCCGAATGGAAAAGTACACCGTGTTTGGCAGCGACAGCGGCAATATCGGTAATCGGATTTATCGTGCCGACCTCGTTATTCGCATACATGAAGCTCATCAGAATGGTTTCCGGTGTAATGGCAGCCTCCACATCGTCAGGACTTACCCTCCCGTATTTATCCACTGAAAGATATGTCGTTTCAAACCCCTCTGCCGCCAAAGCATGGCAGGTATCAAGGATTGCGTGATGCTCGGCGGCACTTGTAATGATGTGGTTACCTTTTCCTCTGCAGGCGTAAGCGATCCCTCTAACAGCGAGGTTGTCCGATTCCGTCGCGCCGCTGGTGAAGATGATCTCTTCCGCTGAACAACCGAGCAATTCGGCGACCTGATGGCGTGCTTTGTCCACCGCATCCTTCGCGGTGATACCAAATGGGTGTGTGCTGGAAGCGTTGCCAAAATTTGTCGTGAAGTAAGGCATCATGGCTTCAAGCACTTCGGGAGCGATTGGCGTTGTTGCATGGTTGTCCATGTAGATGATTTTATTCACGAGGGTTTTTCCTTTCGTGAGGTGCATGCTTAGATGAAGTTTAAGAATTTAATTGAGTGTAATTTCTATTCCCAAAAAACGGAGGACTGTGATATTAAAGAGATTGGCGTACTTCGCTCCTAAGCCCGATCCAGACACATACGCCCATACCTAATAGCACAATCGCAAACGGGAAGCCCATCGTGAGCGTGGCTGCCTGTAACGACTGCAGCCCCCCGCCAAGCAGTAGCGCAATGGCGACGAGTCCCTCAGCAATACACCAGAACGCGCGTTGTGGGACCGGGGCATCAACCTTGCCGCCCGCTGCTATGGTGTCAATACTCAGGGAACCGGAGTCCGATGAGGTAATGAAAAAGATGATTGTCAGTGTCATACCGATACAGGAAAGTAGCAATGTCCACGGGAGTCCTTCAAACATTTTAAACAAGGCAAGTTCTGGTTTCTCTTGAAACTGTTTTTCTTGCTTACCCGTCTCAACTATTTCGGTTACGCCGGTGTATCCCTCAATGAGAAATTGGTGGATGGCAGTGCCGCCAAAGGCACCAAACCAAAGTAAACATAGTAACATCGGCAGGAGAAGCACAAAGATTACAAACTCGCGAACCGTACGTCCCTTTGAAATACGGGCAATGAACATGCCAGTGAACGGGGACCAGACAATCCACCACGCCCAAGAGAACGTCGTCCCGCCGCGCAGGAAATCAGTGTCCGCGCGCCCAATCCAATTGCTGAGTGGCACAATCTTCATAAGATAAGTGCCAAGTCCAGTGAAAATATTGCGGAAAATGTGGAGCGTCGGACCGAGGATGATGACAGCCAACAACAACAAAAACGCGAGAATTATGTTAAACTGGCTGAGACGTTTGATACCTACATTAATACCGGTCAGCACCGATATGAGCGCAATTGCCGTAATCGCCACAATCAGTAGGACCATGGTGAAGGCGTTCGTCGGAATTTCAAACAGATAGTCAAAACCGGCGGTCACCTGTTGCACCCCCATACCGAGCGAGGTTGCCAACCCAAAGATACCTGAGAATATGGCAAGTGTATCAATAATATGTCCAGGCCATCCCCATATCCGGTCACCGAAGATCGGATAGAAGGCTGAGCGGATCAGCAGCGGCAAGCCGCGGTTGTAAGCGAAAAAAGCGAGGGCAAGCGCGACCACACCGTAGATCGCCCACCCTTGTAGCCCCCAATGGAAGACCGTCGCTGCTATCCCCAAAGAGCTCACCGCCTGGACATTGGCATCTCTGGCATCGGGGATATTTTCAGTATTGTATACCTTTGTCGGGTCGTAAACCTTTTCTACTCCCAGCGGTGGACTCTGAAAGTAGGTAACCGGTTCCAACACGCCAAAGAACAGAAACCCAATGCCCACGCCTGCCGCAAAGAGCATGGCAAGCCATGTTAAGTAGGAGTAGTCGGGTTTCGCATCTGCGCCTCCGAGGCGTACCTTACCGAGTGGAGAAAACGCCACAAACAGAAAAAAAAGCAGGACAATGTTGGCGGTAAGCATGAACAACCAGTTAAAGTTCGCGGTAAGCCAGTTTTTGACATCGCCAAAGAGTTTTGTCGCACCTTCTTGGAAAACGAGTGCTCCGATGATAAAGACAACAATGACTATACTGGAAATTATGAATACAGGTGTTAGGTAGATATCTAAACCGAATAGTTTCCTGTATTTTCTTTCTTCCATGTATTGTGGTTGTTTGCCTTCTTCGCGCATCGTCAAAATTTCCCTTTTAGAGCTGATTTGGGCGGTTTTCAATAGCGCGCTTTGTGGACACTGAAGATTAAAAAATTAATTCGGTAATGTTCTAACGGTGCCTAGTGCGGTTGAAAATCACATCTACCGCTCTGAAAACTATTCTTCTCGGGTCTGTCCGAATGCTTGCGCTACCAAGACGAGGTCCTGAACGTTGATGACTGCATCGCCGTTGAGATCCGCTTCGTTTGGACAGGGATGTCCGATTTGAGCGGCGACAAGCACAAGGTCTTGAATGTTAACAACACCATCTTCGTTAAGATCCGCACGCAGTGCCGGTGGATCAAAATCGACACGGGCACCGTTAACTTCGATCGCTCGGATATGGGTCTCAATTGATGCTTGATTGAGTGGGTTGTCTTCAAGATTCACATACGTGAGGCTTGTTAAACCTACCAAAGGAGAGGCATCCGAAATGTCGTTTCCGTCGAGATCCAGTTCTTCGAGTTTTGTTAATCCCGCAAGCGGTGTTATATCTGAAACATCGTTGTCGTCAAGGTCGAGTTTGATCAGTTCAGTCAAACCCGCAAGCGGTGATAAATCCGAAATTTCGTTATCGTCAAGTCCGAGTTCTTGGAGTTTTGTTAGTCCCGCAAGCGGTGTCAAATCAGAGATTGGGTTGTTTTCAAGGTTCAGTTCTATGAGTTCCGTTAATTCTGCTAAGGGGGTTACATCGGAGATGTCGTTGCGGTCAAGCACGAGTACTGTCAGTTTTGTCAAACCCGACAATGGCGACACATCTGAGGTATTGTTGAGTCGCAGGTTTAGTTCTGTTAGGTTTGTCGCGAATTCGAGTCCCGTAAGATCGGAAATGTTACCAGGAGACGCATGAAGTGCGGTCAGCGTTAATAGATCTTCCTCGGTAATTGGTGTGTCTGCTTCTTTGCCGAGGGTCGCTTCAATGAGCGCGCGAAGGGTTGCATCTGGGATATCCACACCCTCCCCAAAACTGATAAGTGGAAACCCGATGGTACATAAAAATATAATGAGTGCAAGTGTTTTCACTGTATCTCCTTTAGAGTGGATTTTCCTAATGTCGGATAGTCTTTAGTCGGAATTCGATCTGGGGAAATAGACCGAATTCCGTAATGGGACGGCACACGGCGTGTGCTTACTATTTTAAAGCCGTTCTCTGAACATGTCAATCATGCCATCAGGTGGATCAAACGGCAATTCGACGACAGTGTTCGTCAAACCGCTATAGTAAATGCCTAACAGCAGATTGAATTCAGCAAGGGACTGCTTCAAGTGCGTTGGATGAACTTTGCTTTCATCGTCGAGCCACTCGAACACTGCATCGGTGAGTCCGCCTTGGGCGATGACATCTTGTCCGCCGTAACTCATGTCCCCACCTTCGTAACCGGTCCCGGGCAGATTCCGTTCCCAACTCTCGAACCGCCAATGGACGAACCCTGTTTCACCGAACACACAGACGCGTTTGTGTCGGTTGTTTCCAGTATCCGGCAGTACACGGGGTGCCATCTCCGGTCCGAATGCGACCGAGGCTTGCACGCCGTTTGTGTAGGTAACTAAAGCGGTGGCGTTCGCGGGTGAAGGTTGCGCGGAGTCGAGTTGTCCTGCCCCTGATATTTGTCCTTGTACCTTCGCGGGGCGCGAGTTGTCGATATAGGACGACACGAGTTGTAAGACGTGTGGGGCTTGATCGACGGGCGGATTGCGTGCGCTTGCCTCAATAAATTTGATGGCACCGATTTTGCCTTCAGCGACATCCTGCTTGAGGGCAAGGTTCTCTGGGTGGAAATTGAGTTGTGTGTTGACGACGAATTTGGTTTTAGTGCGTTCCGCCAGTTCGGAGATTTGCCGCCAATCTTCGCTTTCGACTGCAATCGGTTTCTCGACAATCGCAGCAGGCACACCGTGTTCGGATGCTTGGTTCATTAGCGGGTAGCGGATGCGTTCATTGCTGCCGCGTAGCACCGGTGCGGTGACGATGTGCAGTAGATCCGGTTTCTCTTTAGAGAGCATTTCATCGAGATCGGTATAACGCGCATCAATCCCAAATTCATCGCCAAAGTCGTTGAGCAGGTCTTCCTTCATGTCGCAGATCGCGGCGAGTTTTCCGCCCTTGACATGTTCATAAGCACGGGCGTGTCCACGTGCGCGTCCACGACATCCCAAAATCGCACTTTTGTACATAATTTTCTCCTGTCTGAAACCTGATTTAATAGACGCGGGGCATACCGCGCGATTGTAGGTGTAACTTCAAAACCCATTTCTATCGCATTATATCTCAGTCGTGGATTTAAAACAATGCTTTTCGCAAAATTCGGGTTTATAGAAAAACGGAAATGCGCTATAATATCTGGTAAAAATGGAATAAACTGCGGAGGAAAAGATGCGACACTATATTTTGATTTTTCTATTACTCTGCGCCGCTGCCCTCTTTTGCGGATGCCAATCTAAGGTGCTGCAGATGTTGATTGAACCGCAGGAACTTTACAACTACGCCGTTACAGAAGGGGTCACCTGTACGGCACCGGAAATGATAGACGGTGATGTGAAGACAAGAGGCTACGCCGATGGGCGGTGGATTCACCTAAACTTGCCTACGCAAAAGGCGATTCATCGGATTACCATCAACGGCACGAATATTATAAACGCCATGATATACGAGAAATTGGAAGGCGAAGGGCGTTGGCGTGCAATTATGCAGATTCAGAACAATGAAAGTCCGGTCATTAAAATGCGCTTCAGTGCTGTTGTGACGGATGCAATCCGCATCTATATCAGCGGTACCACCGATGATGAAAAGGGACCCAATCAGTATGATCCGAGGCGTGGCGAAGTTGTACCGCAAATAAAGTTAGGTAGAGCCTTTATACATGAATTTGAGGTCTACGGATTCGTCTCAAAGGAGAAAGCCAAAGCCATCCCATAGTAGACAGCATAAGGGGTAAACAAGAATGAAACGTTTGATTTTTGAAGATATATACAGTTGGGGGGTCTTTAGTCCAGAACGGCAGATAGATTTTAACGGACACTTGTGGGTGCGTCCGGACGGAAATATTCTGATAGATCCTGTCCCGATGTCCGATGCCGATAAGGAACACTTAACAGCACTCGGTGGCGCGAAGTCAATTGTGCTGACGAATGCCGATCACGAACGCGAAGCTGCTACCTTTCAGGAATGGACGGGTGCTGACGTGATTGTGCATGAAGCGGATGCCGCCGCGTTGAATATCACACCGACCCGAACGGTTCAAGACCGTGAGGCGATTGTGCCGGGCTTGCATGCCATTCATCTCAGCCACGGGAAAAGTCCCGGTGAAATCGCACTCTACTTTCCAGAGAAACAGACCGTCCTGTTCGGAGATCTTGTGGTCGGTGAACCGATGGGTGCATTGACTTTACTCGCCGATAGCAAACTGAGCGATCCACCGAAAGCAGCACTCGAATTGCGTAAAATCTTGGCACTCCGCTTCAATACGATTCTCGTCGGTGATGGGCACTCCATCTTTAAAGATGCCCGCCAATACCTCGTTGATTGCCTACAAGCACGGCGCGATATCTATATCAACTGCATTCATATTGACGAAATTGAGTGGCAGTATAAAAACGCGCCACACCCTTACGATTTTGAGGATAAAGACATTGACCCGCTCATTGGTGGCAAGAATTTGGGGTATCGTGTCATCCGTCTCCAACCCGGCAAGATGAGTTTTCCGATGCATTTTCACAACTTCGGCGAGGAGATGTGCTATGTGATGAAAGGGAGCTGCACACTTAAAACACCACGCGGTGATGTGGAAGTAACGGAAGGCGATTTCATCGCATTTCCGCCCGGCACAGTCGGGGCACATAAGTTCGTGAACAACACCGATGCTCCGGTTGTGTTCTTTATTTTGGGAACTACCACACCGCATGATGTCAGCGAGTATCCTGATTCCAATAAAGTACTACCTTATGTT
This sequence comes from Candidatus Poribacteria bacterium, assembly GCA_026706025.1. Classification (NCBI taxonomy): domain Bacteria; phylum Candidatus Poribacteria; species Candidatus Poribacteria bacterium. Next base: position 51,362 of record JAPOZO010000076.1, on the reverse strand, counting down.
GTTGGGAAGATTTACCGTAAAGACCCAAGTCTGAGTTATTGGGATGGCGAAGTTTAATGGGTGAATTCCTCTGTTCGCCGAGGTGCCTGTGCCTCGGCGAATCCAATAATTAGGTGTCTCTACCTTTCGATCCACGCATTCTTTGATTCTCTTTTGCCAGCGCATCTGCTAACTCTGGATCGACAATCGCACGCAGGGCAGCTTCCATTTCACTACGTCTTGCCGCATATTCAGGCTTTGGTGCCAAATCTTCGTTTTCCAACGGATCAACTTTTACATTAAACACTTGGGGTTCGCTCCCGACGTAATGGCACAATTTGTAATCTCCATCCTTGAGCATGAAACCGGCGTTAAGCATACCCATGTGATGGTATTCTGAGAATACAGTCCGCGTTACTTCGTTTGCTTCGTGTTGGGCTATCTCCAGCAGACTGTTACCCGGTAAATCGGACGGTGTTTCCAAATCAGCAAGTTCCAGTAAAGTCGGCAAGATATCTACCAGAGAAACGTTTTGTGCCACGCGACTGATCCCACCGGAAGGTAGGCGTAGCATTAATGGCACTTTCACCGCCGGTTCGTAAAAACACTGCTTTTGCCAAATGCCGTGGTGTCCTGCCATCTCGCCGTGATCGCTGGTATAGATGACAACCGTATCCTCGCGTAATAGCGATGTATCAATTGCCTCAAGTATTCGACCAATCTGGGTATCAAGAGACGAAACAAGCGCGTAATAGGAGGCTAACGCACACCGTACAACGGCTTCGGGTGGTGGAATGTCGTTCCGCCACGCCCAACGGTGGTGTTGGATGATGGGATGCTGAGATTCAAGCGGTTCGTTCCACGTAGCAGGTAGTTCAAGGGTGTCTGGATCGTACCGTGAATAAAATTCTGGTGGTGCAATCAGTGGAAAGTGTGGATGCATGAATCCACAATAGAGCAGGAACGGTTTGTCATCTGGTGATGCCGCCTTTTCACGAAGGAAATCAACTGCCAAGTCTGTGACGTTTCGGTCATATCTCGTGTGTTCGTGATCTCCCGGTCCGCATTCGGCGACATGCGAATTGGAACCCCGACGCGCGTCCGCTGTACGCCGTGGTGGACGACCGGTTGTGTGCCTCCACCGAGGCAGGTCATCAAGTAAACGATCCGAAAAACCGAGAAGGCGGTCAGTTCCGTTGAAATGCGTCCGTCCGCACAATACGGTCTCATAATCCGCCTCTGTTAAATAATCGCCCCATGTCTGGTGCTGTCGATCCAAAATTGCCCCTAAATCCCACGCCTCAATCTGATGCGGATAGCGTCCGGTGAGCATGGACAGGCGTGAAGGCGTACAGATTGGATAATTGCAATAGGCGTTGTCGAAGGTGTAACTCTGTTCCGAGAGGCGGTCAAGATGCGGTGTCTGGACAACTGGGTGCCCGCTATTCCCCATCACAGCACCGGCGTGTTCATCTGAAAATAGAAAAACGATATTCATGGATCTTGGGCTGGAGCCTCAACCTCTTTTTCTCTTGGTTTGGATATCGAAATATAGTATAATGCTACCACATTGTTGGTAAAAAATACAACCCGGACCTGGGGGTTTAACCAAAGTGAATAGCACGACGACATCTCGACCCAATATCGTACTCATTATGTGTGATCAGATGCGGTGGGATGCCGCTGGATTCGCTGGTAGCCGAGTCGTTCAAACGCCCCATCTGGATCGGCTGGCGGCGAGCGGGGTCTGCTTTGAAAACGCTTACTGTGCATCGCCGGTCTGTTCACCGGCACGCGCAAGTTGGTTGACTGGACTCTATCCACATGCCCACGGACAACTGCGGAATTATGGGCCGAAAAGAATGGGCGAGTTTGGCGGTTACTTGCCGCATGACCGGACCACTATCGGGGATGTACTCAAATCTGCTGGCTATCGTTGTGGTATCGTGGGTCCGTGGCATTTGGGGGACGATCATCGCCCACAACACGGATTTTCCGATTTCTGGTGTACCTACCGTTATCTTGGAGACCACCCAGATCCGCTGTTTGATTATTTTGAAACGGAAGAGGTTGAAAACCTATATCGCTCGAAGGCACCCGGAATGACACAGTACGGAAATATCTTGGAATTTGGGACGATTACAGACCCTCGACAACAACGCACAACTTGGACAATTGACCGTTCACTCGAATTCATTCAGCAACAAGATGCTGATGTCCCGTTTTTCCTATTTGCCAGTATCAAAGATCCACACCCGCGCATCTTAGTGCCACCAGACCTACCAGCACACTATCGCGAAGAAGAGATGCCGTTATCCCCCTCGTTGCGAGATGCGCTCAATGGGAAACCCGAATTTCAAAAACGAGGAAAATTTCGCATCCCTCCAACGGTCACTGACGCTGAATTTCGCAGAATGATGACCTACTATTACGCCCTCATCACCCATATTGATAACCAAGTTGGACGCCTGCTGAATGCGCTTGAGGGAACAAATACGGTTGTCGCCTTTATGAGTGATCACGGTGAGTTGCTCGGCGACCACGGCTTTACGGAGAAGTGTCTGATGTATGAAGGTTCGGTACGGGTGCCATGTCTACTTTCATGGCAGAACCATTTGCCGTCCGGTATTCGCGTCACGACACCTCTGGCAGGTGTGGATCTGATGCCGACCTTGTTGAGTTTCGCGGATCAGGCTCCAGAAACGCCAATTGATGGGCGGTCCGTTGCGGCGGCGATTTTGAACGGGCAAGAACCGGAACATCAACCGATCTTCGCTGAAATCGCCAGCCTCAATGCCATCTATCACAACGCCGACGAACCAGAAGAACTGGCAGCGTGTGTGATGGTAAAAGATGGTAATTGGAAATATGTTCGTAACCGCTTCGACATTGATGAATTGTACGACCTAAAGACAGACCCGGGCGAAATGCAGAACGTTGTCAATCATCCCGAACATCAGAACCGGATCGTACAGATGCACCAGCAAATCAGTGAAATGATTCGCCGGACAGGCCCTGGTCCTTACGAATGGTGTTTGTAGTCACAATCTCACCAAGGGTTGGTTGCTCCCATCTTCTATTTGACAAAACGGGAGAGTTACGTGATAATGATTCTATCGAATAACGAAACCAATTCTGATCATAGACCCATAAACAGGAGGAACAGATGGCTAACGAACTAATGACGAATGAAGAGAATTATGCTTTTGATGTCGCGGGCTATCTACACATTCCGGATGTTCTCAGTCAAGAAGAGGTGGCAGCACTCAACGAGGCATTGGACGCAGTTGAAGAGAGTGCGATGCTGTTAGGCGGAGACAGTTCACACCGTGAATTGTTCCGCGACCTACTGGTACATCCGACATTGGTCTGGTATTTGAACCAGATTGTGGGACACGGCTTCCGACTCGACCAAGCCCCACAGTTGTTAGGAAATCCGGAAGGTGAGGTAGGCACAACACTTGTCGGTGGCGATGAACCGAGAAACCCGTCCTTGGCATATCGCCAACAAAACGGTCAACGGCGTTGTCAAGGCGTAAAAGCGGTTTGGGCATTGGACGATGTCGCAGAAGGCGACGGTGGATTTGTTGTTGTTCAGGCAAGCCACAAGAGCAATGTCGAAACGCCGCACGACTTGGCGACCGGTGTCGATGATATGGGGTTGGTGATACAACCGGCACTCAAGGCAGGCGATCTATTTTTGGTCGCGGTGCCCACGCTCCAAGGCGTTCGCCCGTGGAAAAACGAGCCGAAAAGATTGTTGAGCTATTGGTATGCCGCGCGTGCAGCGATTCAGTCTAATCCAGTTGGACCTTACTCAGAAACCGAATCTTTGCCGGGATGGGCGGACGAAGCAACACCTGTGCAAAAGGCGGTCATGTATACCCCTGGGTACAAGGGTTCAAGCCCACCACCCGTGGTGAATACGGATGGTGAAAAGACGTGGGTGGAGGAAGATGCCTCGGTCATTCATCCATCAATTTACACCCGCGATCCAGATTCTGGAATTGATGAGAAAGAATTTTATTTTTGGGATCTGAACGGGTATCTGGTGGTGCGTGGCTTGATGGACGAACAGTGGTTGGCAGAGGCAAATGAAGCAGTGGATAAATTCCAAGATCGCATCGTCGTAGGCGAGGAATTAGCTCGCGGGTCGATAAGCCAAGCGGGAACAGGTCGTCCACTCCTGCCGGGTTTGTTAGACCTACCTGCCCCCTATAATGCGCCATTTCGACGCATGATAGCGCATCCTGCTGTAGTAGGGCGAATGAATTGGATGGGCGGTAGTGGCTATCGCATGGGGGGCGCGACCGTATTCTGCGCCGTTCAAGGTACATCGGGACACTCGCTGCACGATGGAAATGAGCCGATGACCCCATCACGCGGTTATGCTTTTAAGAACGGACGCAGTTATGCTGAGACGGTCACCATTACATGGCAATTACGCGATGTTGAGCCGGGACAGGGTGGTTTCGCATGTGTGCCCGGATCTCACAAGACGCAGTACGCCATGCCACGCGGGATTCGGACGTGTGATGATACCATGGGTTTGGTCGTACAACCTGTTATGAAAGCCGGGGATGTGCTCTTCTTTATGGACGGCGGTTGCACACACGGTGCCTTAGCGTGGAAGAATCCAATCCCCAGACGCGGGGTACTGATTAAGTATCAGTCGAAAAATGTCAATTGGGGCGGTGGTGTGATTGATCCGAAAGACCGGTGGGGCGATATGGTTGAAGATATGACCGAGGAACAATTCGCTGTCATGCGGGGACCCGAACGGGATGGTCGCCACCGGACTGTACCGCGGCTGGTTGTCGAAGATGGACAGGTGTCCGTTTCGTACGATCCAGAAGGCGATAGTTATGCATCAAAGCATCGGCGCAAACCCGGTGAAAAACGCGAATAATCGGAACAGGATATCGTATGAGACAGAATGAGGTGCGATGGGAACGGATGTTCCCAGATGAGTTAGAAGCGGCGTTCGAGGCGTGTCCGATGGTGTATCTACCTTATGGGTTGTGCGAACCACACGGTTGGCACAATGCAGTTGGGATGGATGCGATTCGGGCACACGAATGCTCGTGTCAGGCGGCACAAGCACACGGTGGGATTGTCGCACCGCCGTTTTATTGGCACTGCCATGAGATTGGCGGCTACGGTTCATGGGGACACAACCAAGTAAATCAAGAACGACCGTGGCTAACAGCGATATCGCCTTGGATGTTTCTGAAGAATATCTGCTACCACATTCGAGCAGTTGATGCGTTGGGTTTTCAGGGCGCGATCCTGTTTTCAGGGCATTCGGGTCCACATCGGTTAGACGTACCGGTGGTGATCGAAATCATGCAGGCACACGTCGGGGTTCGGATGTATTCGACGATGAGCATCGGTGCGGATATCGAGCGTTTTGAGGACGGTAAAGGATTGGGTGGACACGCAGGCCGTGGTGAAACGTCCGTGCTTTGGGCGGTGGCACCAGATTGTGTGGATATGTCGCGGATGCCGACGGATGATACACGCGCACCTGATTTCGCAATGGGGTCTTTCAACGCGTCCTCCAGCCGCCGCGTTGGGGAACAGATGGTGGCAGATATTGTGGCGCATTTTGGCGAAAAGACGCGGGAGTTACTAACGGCTTATGAGGCAGAAGTGTCGAATCACACACCACTGACGTTTGATGATGTGGAGGGGATTTGGGAAGCCGAGATCCGCCCGAAGTTAGATACGTTTGCTTCCATGCAACCGCCTGAACCGGCACCGCCTTCCGATTCCCGATGGTATCCGAACTCGCAAGTGCCAAAAAAAGGGCGGATACTCTAACATATTCCGCTCGCTAAAGCAGGGGGAGTCTGTCAATATGCGACTTAAACATCTCAGCCAACCAGCACTTATAAGAAAGATGTCCATTTGGACGATCTCAATCGGACTCCTATTTTTCGGGTTTTTCTCTAACACATGGCGAGTTGCTGATCAGAATTGGTTTGCGACACATCAGAAAGACACCGAAGCGCATATCATGGGAAGGATGGTCAAATCTCGCCAAGATGGTATCTTCTCAGCGGGTGGTCTGAATGGTTGGGGTACAGCAAAAAGTACTGACGCGGAATGGATACCTTCAACAGAGCTCGGTCCCCAATATACTGCTTATCTTTACAAGCTCTCCTTTGAAAAATTTTCAACGTACAATTCACAACCTGCCGGGCAAGGGATGATTTTTAGTCTATTGGATAGACTTATTCCGCTATCGCCTGAAAGGAAATTAAAGTTGTTCTATGTGCTAACAGCCTTACTTTCAGCAATCGCATTGACGGTGCCCATAGGCTGGTTCTATGAAGAATTTGGTGGATGGGTTGCGCCATTCGTTATAGGTTCGGCTGTGTTGTCTCAATGGTTGACGGTCTTTGGTAAAAATCTTTGGTGGAGTCTATGGGCATTCTACCTACCGATGATTGTCGTCATGTACTTCCTTAAACGCTACAGAGAAACATTGGACCGACAACTCATCAGGTTTGGAATTGTTATTTTCATTGCAGTTTCTATTAAGTGTTTCATCAACGGCTATGAGTATATTACGACTACGTTGGTCATGATGATGGTGCCCTTCGTCTATTATGTTATCCTTGATAAGTGGAGCGGTCGCCAATGTGTGAAATGGACGCTTGCAGCCGGACTCGGATCAGGCGTAGCAATTTTTTTGAGTTTCATCATGTTATGTTTCCAGATCGGTGCTGCCAAAGATGGGTTTATGGATGGCGTTGAGCATATAGTCTGGTCTTTTGGAAAGCGCACGTATGGAGAAGCGGAAGATTTTCCACCCGTATATGCTGCCAGTCTGAACGCGGGTACATTAAGTGTGGTCATTACTTACATGAACGGTGTTTTCTTTGATCTTAACAACTATTTTTCTCAAGCAAATTCATTTGTCTCTAACTTCCTATTGAAAGTCCGCTATTATTATCTAATTGTTCTCTTTATAGCGATGTCTGCGCTGCTGTTGTGGCGTAGTCAGGCAGACCGACGCCCTCATTATATCGCCTTAATCTGTACAACGTGGTTCTCAATCCTGGCACCTTTATCGTGGTTTATAATCTTCAAGGCGCACTCATACATCCATATACACATGAGTTTTCTGCTCTGGCAGATGCCGTTTACGCTCTTCGGCTTTGCCGTGTTGGGATCCGCCGTTATCGCATGGACGAAAGGAAGAAAACAAACAGGTAGTATGGAGGGTATATGAGCGTTAATCGATTAGATCGGTGGATCGGCAGAGACCGATTAAGTCCGGACGAAATAACGGGTAACCGCTTCTTAAAAGCAGCGAGTCTCTTTGCCGGGACAGCCATAGAATACGGGAGAGATAGATACAGTGGCAAGAATATGCCGCTCTTTGCCGATTGTCTTCATATAAACCATCTGAAAGCACCCAGGTCTATGACTTCTCACCGCACAGGCACTGAACCGAAACCAGCGGTCTGGAGTTTCTTCCAAAATCAGCAGAACCTGATGCGGTTGCTCGCCTCTTTAAGCCAGTTCACTGGGGATGGCAAGTATGTCCATGCCGCGGGAGCAGCCGCAGAATACATGTTCAATAACTACTGGTATCCAGAGAGTGGTGTTCTGCATTGGGGTGGACACGGCTATGTGGACTTGGTAACCGGTAATCGGTACGGTATGAAAGGCGTTGTCCATGAAATAGAGGACGTGTATCCGTACTGGGAATTGCTGAGAGCCGTGGACCCCGACCGTGGCGAGATGCTGATGAAAGGTCTCTGGGAAGCAAATATCAAGGATTGGGATGCCTTACACTACAACCGACACGGTGACTTCAAGAAACAGGTCAATCATGCCAATACGTGGAACAGATCTTGGAACGGATACAAAGCACCCGAAATCAGTGGCGATCTCTCGTTTATTAGTGTAGCACTGGATCTGGCTTATGCTGCTTACAGCTTGGGCTACCAAAAGCAGGAAGAAGCACCGCGGATGTGGGCGGAACGCCTCTTAAATCTGATTATACAGCAGCGAGACCCAGAGACGGGTATCTGGCCGAATCTGGTGCATCCGCAAAGTGGCAGACGCGGGCTAAACGTATTCGGCAGAAAGTATCCGCAGGCAACCGAACCACGGGTCTATGTCGGCAACCAGTTGAACCACACGATTACGCAGATGATGGGTATGCTGACAATCGTAGAAAATGCCGAAAAATATGGTCGCGTCGGCGAAATGGCGCATATCAAAGAGGCAGTTGCGCAACACATCATCGGTTTCCTCAACGCTTCCTACGATCCGAAAAACAATACACTGAAAAGCATCGTCATTGATGGGACGGATCTCACAGGTTTTCGGATACAGGGACCCTTCAGAGATGCGAAGTTATACTTTGGTGCAAAAGAAGGCGGGGCATTTCTGCCGCAAAACATCACGCCGCTCTTTACCCCCGTCTGTGCGCGTGGATATCGGGTCTCTGGAGGCAGAACTGAGTTCAGAGACTATCTACGCACGATGTTTAAAACCTTCGGACTCGGAGACATTGGTGCTGATAAAAACTCCGAAGCGATGTTGAATTTTGGGACAACTGCTTTGGAACCTGCTTATATCTTCGCGCTGGTGGATTTGTACCGAGTAGAACCGAAGCCAGAATTTCTGGCGATGGCGGAACGGATAGGGGACAATCTGCTGCAAGGTAGACAACACGCCGATAGCGGTCTCTTTACACTCGAAGATGACTTTATCCTCCACAGCAAGGTTATGGACAAACCGGAGCTACAAGAGGGACATGAAGGGAAAAGTGTGGCTGAACTCCTGCAGGATACCCATAGAACCGCGAATCTTGACGCGATGGAGCCGCTGGCACTGCTCAGTATCTACGCCGCACAGACCGGACAATATAACATCATCCCCGGTTGGACAGCGGGTGGTCTTTACCTCAAGGTGAGCAGCATCGGTCATATTGTGGGCAAAGAGATTCAATTGTGGTTTGATAAGCCAGCCCTCAAGCAATTTTACAAAGACAGTAACATCAACTGTACTTGGTCTATTGATGAAGATTGAGCCGGACAGGTTGTTAAAGAAACGTTGCCGGGTTTATTATTGAGATAGGATCCGTATAAAAGCCTGTATGAAGTGAAAAAATAAGTTCGGTAATTGACAAGAAGCCCTGAATGGTTTCCCAGCTATAAACATACCGTTCCTAATGAAGATTAAGAATTTAATCGGGTAATTTCTTGCGGAAGTCCGGTGCGGTTGCAAACCGTACCCACCGGGTTTGGAGGAACACAGAATTACCCAAATATTTTATTAAACTTCATATGGGGCTAAAGAAGGTTTTGAAGCCTTCAAGGTTTCCGCGTAGGATCCGGTTCGGTTAGGAAACCGAACCTACCGGGCCTGGGGCCGCGGCGGTTATTTTTTTAAGTTGACACCTATGGTTCATTTTCCTAATCAAACCTACATAGAGTGTCCTATTAATTCTAAACTTTACTATAAATTCTGCCGACAAAGTATTACTCACCGCTCAAGCATTACGCACCTTTCAAGCAAAGTTAACAATTTTTACCCACAGAATTTGCTTTTCCCAGAAAATTTCGTATAATTTATAGTTATAGATAGACTTTTTTGTTTTTTTAATTTGAAAATTATTCAAATAAGACTTATCCTAACTATAGGGTCATTTATAGCGAATTATAGTAAACCCGTGGTAGTCAATGATCTTCACAGACGTGTCCTTATACGGAAAGAACCTCTACTTTAGTTGAGAAAACCGATCAATTTTGCTGATTAACACATACAGGAGCTTGATAATGAAAACGACTTTAATTTTTCGTTTATTTCTATTAGCAGTTTCACTTTTCACTTTTCTACCGCACACTGCTACGGCAGACATTACAAAATGGAGTTTGCCGGACGGTGCTGTGGCGCGCCTCGGCAAAGGCACGATAGACGATGTAACATATTCTCCCGATGGTAAATTACTTGCTGTTGCGAGTGAGATCGGCATTTGGTTGTATGATGCACACAATGGGCAAGAACTTAACCTGATCGTAGGGCACACGGATGAGGTCTATAGCGTGAGTTTCAGTCCAGATGGTAAGACGATAGCAAGTGGTAGTACGGATAATACCGTCCGTTTGTGGGATGTTCAGACGGGTATTGAAAAACTGAAACTCACAGGGCATTGGGATCGGGTCTATAGCGTGCATTTCAGTCCAGATGGGCAGACGATAGCCAGCGGCAGTTGGGATGGCACTGTTCGTTTGTGGGATGTTCAGACAGGTCTTAAAAAATTGAAACTCATTGGGCACACAGATCGGGTCTATAGCGTGCATTTCAGTCCAGATGGGCAGACGATAGCCAGCGGCAGTTGGGATGGCACTGTTCGTTTGTGGGATGTTCAGACAGGTCTTAAAAAATTGAAACTCATTGGGCACACAGATCGGGTCTATAGCGTGCATTTCAGTCCAGATGGGCAGACGATAGCCAGCGGCAGTTGGGATGGCACTGTTCGTTTGTGGGATGTTCAGACAGGTCTTGAAAGGCAGAAACTCACCGAGCATACGGATGGGGTCATTAACGTGAGTTTCAGTCCGGATGGACAGACGATAGCAAGTGGCAGTGAGGATAACACTATCCGCTTGTGGGACGTTCAGACGGGGATTGAAAAGCAGAAACTCATTGGGCATACGGGTGGGGTCTATAGCGTGAGTTTCAGCCCTGATGGGCAGACGATAGCAAGTGGCAGTTGGGACGGCACTGTGCTGTTATGGCGTGTTATGCCGACAGGTGATGTTACATTTCAACGCAAAGGCGATGTGAATGGTGATGGCATTGTAAACATTCAGGATTTAGTGTTAGTTGCTGCGAAGTTGGGACAAACAGGCACAAGTAGTGCGGATGTCAACGGTGATGGGCAAGTCAATATTCAGGACCTTGTCCTCGTTGCTGGTGCATTAGGGACAAGTGCTGCCGCGCCTTCTCTACATCCGCAAGCGATAAAAATGCTTACTGTTACGGAGGTCAAACAGTGGGTATCTGCTGCACAGCAATTGGATCTCACGGATATAATGTCACAGCGCGGTATCCTGTTCCTACAACAACTCCTTATAGTGTTGACCCCCAAAGAGACGGTCCTGCTTGCCAACTATCCCAACCCGTTCAATCCTGAGACGTGGATACCCTACCATTTGGCGAAGGATGCGGATGTTACACTGCATATCTATGCGGTGAATGGCACGTTGGTGCGGACATTGACGCTCGGACATCAACTCGCAGGGATGTATCAGAATCGTTCCCGTGCGGCGTATTGGGATGGTAAAAACGAGTTTGGTGAAAAGGTTGCGAGTGGTTTGTATTTCTATAGGCTTACTGCGGGGGATTTTTCTGCTACGCGTAAGATGTTGATACGGAAGTAACACTTATCAGCTAAACACGGAAGGATGGAAGATAACCCCCTTCGATCAACAACTTGGTTGCTCCGGTAATCAAGAATCAATAAAGGAACATTTATGAAAACTCGTTCAATATTTTATGTTTCGGTATTTATCATGATAGTGTTGGTTTTTAGCATGCCGTTTATTGCTTTGGCACAACAATACAGTGATAGTGATGTCGCTATACTTGATGCTGAACGAGATGCTAAAAATGATATTCATGAATCTAAATGGTTTTTCGCGGGCTGCTTAGGCGGTGCTTTATTTATGATTGCGATAGCTATTTCAGAACAAAACTCAATTGCGGAACTAATAAACCCGTTCCTAATAACGGGTAGTTTGGCTGGGTCCGGTTTTCTGACGGGTTACGCCATACTCCATTCACCAAGGATGGATTTATTATTTATGGTAATAGGTTTTGTTGAATTATTGAGTTATAGATGCTTGTAACCCGTCGTAGGATACTATGGATAGGCAGTGGATTTGTCGTGTTGTGCGTGTGGTTTTTATCATGATCGGTACATTAACGCTGCGAAAAACTTGTAGGGCAAGCACCACGCCTTAACCCTACAAATTTTAACAAACATCGCATCCCGAACGAAAGTTATTTTACTGTGAATAATCGTTCCGTTTCGCTGGATCGTCCGTGAAGTATTCGACGAACTCCCATTCAAAACCGTCCACATCAATGAAATAGACCCGTTTTCGGTGGGGATGCGGTCCAACTTTAAAACCTTCTTTATATCCGGCAGCCAGCAAACGTTCTCTGATGCCTTCAGCATCATCAACAGCAAAACCGAGATGGTTTACGTAGCTCCCCTTACGGTCACCTGTGAAGGGGTGCTTGCGGTCTGACAAGGCGATGTAAAAATCGTCAGTCCCAAGATGACACCATTTTGTTCCGTTGGCGTTATTGCCACCGCCCCTGACTCGAAAATCTGGAAAGGCAGTTGTTAGAAAATCGATCGCTTTTTCAAGGTCATTCACGGTCATGTTTGCGTGTTCAAGATAACGGCTCATTTCTTAATCCTCCTGAAGTTTAGAGTTAAACCTTATCGTCTAACTCAAATCGGGTTAGGTATCTTTTGTCTTTACAATAGCGTCGCAAGTTTCGTGCCAAGTGTCCAGGTTCCTATACAATTGACGTATATCAACGTTTTATGGGGTAAAACCAAATTTCAGATTTTACCGATGTATTTCAAATCTGAAACAAAACCCGAATTAATTGCTTAGGGAGTTGAGAAATACAGGTTTTTCACAAATGAAACGTTTTTCATTTATGAAACAAAATTCTTGACATCCGGTTCACTATATGATAATCTGTAACCCATAGATAACAAATCCTGTGCAGGCGTGGAGGGAAAGGTGAAGTGGATTAATATTGCTAAAACAACTGAAATTGAACCGGGACAGAATATCGTGGTCAAATGTGAGGGTGAAGACATCGCGATCTTCAACGCAGGTGAAGCGTTTTATGCTGTCAATAACGCTTGTCCACATCAGGGCGGACCGCTCAACCAAGGCGTATTGGAAGACAACCTTATCACCTGTCCGTGGCACGGTTGGCAATACGACCTGAAAAGTGGATGCCCTATTACCACGCCGAACCTCCGAACCTATCCACTCCGGATCCAGGGCGATACACTTCAGATTGCAATTACCCCTGAAGCATCAGCAAACAATAGACTGACGGAAACCCTTGGCACCGATCAGGTCTATGAAACCCTTGAGGAGATTCAACTCGGAAAAACACTCGATGAAGTCTTTGAGAACATCCACGCTGGACTTCAGAACATAGTGCCGCATAACCGGTTAGGCATCGCGCTTGTTGACGAATCTTCCGGTGATTTAGTGCAGTGCAAAACGAAATCTAACAGAAAAATCTTGCTGGACAACGGGTTCTCAGCAAAAATCGAAGGGTCAAGCCTTGAACCTATCCTCAATTCAGGTGAAGCACGGATTATTGACGACTTTAAGGAAATTCTCGCAAAAAGACCGGCACACTGGACCAGGCTGATGGTTCAAGAAGGGATGCGCTCCAATCTGACACTTCCGCTCAAGGTGCAGGGTAAACCCATTGGGGTCGTCTTTTTCACCAGTGAAAAACCCCGAGCATTCTCCGAAGCACATATCGGACACCTGAAACCGATTGCTGGACAACTCTCAATTCTGATTGAAAAAGGGAATTGGACAGACAAACTCGCCGAAAACAATAAACGATACCGCACACTTTTTGAGATGTCCAACGACGCAATCTTCATCTGTCCATCGCTAACGGAAGCCTTCGTTACTGTAAACGAAAATTTCTGTGCCTGGCTCGGTTACACACATCAAGAACTCGTCAATCTGTCCCTGTGTGACCTAATGCCTCCCGATGAATTTCAAAATACCCGCGAAACGCTCAAAAGCCTCGACCAACAGAACCCGATTACTTTCCAAACGGAGTTGTCCCGTAAAAACAGAAATCGCTTGCCATTGGAAATTCGCGCCATCCGAATTGCGTATGACGATCAGGAATTTATCCAAGGATTTGCCCGGGATCTCTCGGAGGTAAAGGCACTCAGTGCCCAACTCAAGGCGCGCCATTCGTTTGGGAATCTCATCGGAAAAAACCGGAAAATGCAGGAGATTTTCGAGTTGATTCAACTCGTCGCACCGATGAAAACGACCGTCCTGATTCAAGGCGAAAGCGGTACCGGCAAAGAACCGATTGCCCACGCGATTCACTACAATAGCGAGCGGGCAAAGAAATCCTTCATCCGCGTCAATTGCGCTGGCTTAGTTGACAACTTGCTGGAAAGCGAACTCTTTGGACATGTCAAAGGGGCGTTTACCGATGCCATCGCAACGCGCGAAGGGCGATTCGCGGCTGCGGACGGCGGCACGCTTTTTCTTGATGAAATCGGCGAGTTAAGTCTCGGGACACAAGCAAAGTTGCTCCGCGTCTTGCAAGAAGGTGAATATGAAAGGGTCGGTTCAACCGAGACACAGAAAGTAGATGTCCGCGTCATTGCAGCGACAAATCGAATACTGAAAACAGAAATTGACGCTGGACGTTTCCGAGAGGATTTATACTACAGACTCAATGTCGTCCCGATTACGCCGCCGCCACTCCGTGAAAGACCAGATGACATCCCACTCCTCATTGAACACTTCATCGAAAAATTCAGTCAACAGACACAAAAGTCCATTCATCGGATCGCACCTGATGCCCTTGAAATCTTAATGGATTATACCTACCCCGGCAATGTGCGAGAGTTGGAGAATATCATAGAGCATGCATTCGTCAAATGTCAGGATAGCAGTATTGAAAAGCAACATCTACCGCTCGACCTTATTTCGTCGAGAGATGATATTGTTACGCGGGCACTCAGGGAAAGCAACCCACTTGCTGCATTGGAACGTGAATTAGTCCAACGGGTTTTGGAGGCATCTGATGGAAAGCCGCAGCTCGCTGCACAACGTTTGGGGATCAGTCGTACAACACTATGGCGAAAACTCAAGGCAGTATAGTTGGATTATGGGGACAATTTTTTCATTGACAACTTCGTTGTGGTTAACATATCATAGCGATAAGCGTTGACCCGCTGCTATCGTCCGAAAGGAGTACCGAAAATGGCGAAAGTCCTCTCACTCGTCGCATACAATGATTTAGAAAGCCAAGTTGAAGCACTCGAAAAGGATGGCTATGTCTATTTTCCCGGCGTGCTTGATGCCGATGAAATCGCTGAATTGCGGGCAATGATGGATCAATTAGAAGCAATCCCTGAATCTCATGATCGGGACGAAACACTTGAGAATGGCGACGCATTTCTCCATAAGCTTATCAGCAACTCGTTTAATCGGGATCCACTTTATCTTCAATACCTCGATAGATCGCCCGTTATCGAAGTTGCCGAAGCAGCGCACGGTGAAGATTGCCATTGCATCGGCATGCATTCATGGCTGACAGGACCGGGACGGCCAGATCAGGGATTACATAGCGATTGGCTGCCAATCTCCTTACCAGCAGACATTCGTTCCGATCCTCGCGTCAAAATTCCAGTCTTCATCACCACTGCTCATTACTATCTCAACGATATGTATGAGGAATTGGGACCGACGAAGTTTGTGCCGGGCAGCCATTTCTCTGGATGCTCCCCAAACGGAGCAACAGAATGGAATAACCGAGGTGAAGAGAGTATCCTATGCAATGCGGGAGACGTGGTGCTTTTCCGTAGTGAGGTCTGGCATCGTGGCTCTGCCAATACGAGTGACGAAATTCGTTATCTTATGCAGGTCCACTATGCCAATCGGATGATTACACAGAAATATCCGCCCTATCTAAATAAATTTCAGTTCGATGCGTCGATTCTCGCTCAAGCAAATCCTCGACAGAGAAGGCTCATGGGCGACCACCGACCAAGCAATTATGATTAAGAGCAGCACGGAATTTGATGTGTGTCCTTAACTTTTTCTCTGAAAGGGAGATATAAGCGCATGAAGGTGAAAACAACGTTTTTGTTGGCCTTAACGCTCCTAACAGTTTCGAGCGTCGGTATTCTTGATGGGTTCGCGCAGTATGCCGCACATACCCAATTCAGTTTACCCGAGGGGGCGAAAGCACGTCTCGGCAAAGGGAGTGTAGGAGAGGTAACATATTCCCCGGACGGTTTGTTACTTGCGGTAGGAAGTCGGGCAGGTATTTGGCTGTATGATACCAAAACATACGAAGAAGTTGCATTTTTCACTGGAGATATGGACTGGGTTTATAGTGTAGCGTTCAGCCCAGATGGACAGATGCTTGCCAGTGCGGGCCTGAACGAGGATCGCGGGGTGTTAAGTTTCTGGAACATTGCGACGGGCAGGGTCACAATGACACGCACTGATTACCTCCGTGGTGTCAGTAGTGTATCGTTTGGTCCGGATGGTTCACTGTTTGCCAGTGGGGATTATGAGGGGAGAGTTCGTTTGTGGGACCTTAAAAAGAGTGGTAACATCAAAGCAACAGTCACCGGACATATCGGCGGTGTCAGTACTGTATCGCTCAGTCCAGATGGCAAGACGCTTGCCAGCGGAAGTCTGAACCGGAGATATGGGGTGTTGCGTTTGCGGGATGTTGCGACGCATTCAGCAAAAGCGACAGTTACCGGGCATATCGGCGGTGTCATTAGTGTAGCCTTCAGTCCAGACAGCTCGACACTTGCCAGTGCGGGTGGGTGGTTGGACGATACGGTTCGTTTGTGGGACGTTGCGACAGGCGCGGCGAAAGCGACAGTTACCGGGCATATCGGCGGTGTCAATAGCGTAGCCTTCAGTCCAGATGGCAAGACGCTTGCCAGTGGCGGCGGAGATATAGACCAGACGATTCGTTTGTGGGATGTCGAGACGGGTATCGTAAAAGCCACGCTCATCGGGCATACAGGGGGTGTTAATAGTGTAGTGTTCAGTCCGGACGGTTCGACACTTGCCAGTGCGGGTGGGTGGTTGGACGATACAGTTCATTTGTGGGACGTTGCGACAGGTGCATTGAAAGCGACACTCGCTGGACATACAGAGGAAGTCAGTTGTTTATCGTTCAGTCCGAATGGTTCGACACTCGCCAGTGGAAGTAGTGACCAGATAATTCGTTTGTGGGACGTTGCGACGGGTAGGTTCAAAGCGAGGCTTACTGGGCATACGAGTTGGATCAGTAGTGTAGCGTTCAGCCCGGATGGAAAAACACTCGCCAGTGGGAGTGGTGACAGAACAATTCGTGTCTGGGACGTTGCGACAGGTGCGATGAAAAGGACATTCGCTGGGCATACGAGTTGGATCAGTAGTGTAGCGTTCAGCCCAGATAGAAAGACACTTGCCAGTGGGAGTGGTGACAGAACAATTCGTGTCTGGGACGTTGCGACAGGTGCGCTAAAAACGACACTCACTGGACATATGGGCGGGGTCAATAGTGTAGCGTTCAGCCCAGATGGCAAGACACTCGCCAGCGGGAGTCGGGACCAGACGTTGCGTTTGTGGGATGTAGGGACGTGGGCAGTCAAAGCCACACTCACTGGACATACAGGTTGGGTCAATAGTGTAGCGTTCAGCCCAGATGGTTCAATGCTTGCCAGTGGGGGTAACGACAGAAGAGTTCGTGTGTGGGACGTTGCGACGGGTGCGATCAAAGCCACCTGGCGGAAGCATGGGAACGATGTCAGCAGTGTAGCGTTCAGTTCGGATAGTTCAATGCTCGCCAGTGGAAGTCGGGATCAGACAGTGCTGTTGTGGGAGATTCGGACCGGTGCGTTGAAAACGACACTCACTGGGCATACGGGTCGGGTCAATAGTGTAGCGTTCAGTCCGAATAGTTTAACACTTGCCAGTGGGAGTCGGGATCAAACAGTGCTGCTGTGGAACTGAACGCATTCGTCGGATATGCCACCGCTAATCTGGTTCGGACTGGGCAGCCATTTCTCCGAGTGTCCTCCAAATGGGCAACCGATATGATTGAGGTTTTTAGGGATTTTTTCCATCATATTTTTCTTATCAAACTCACGTTAGATTAACAACCTTATAACTAAAGGAGCTAACAATGAAAACGCGTTTAATGTCTATTGGTATAAAGTCAGTATGTTTCCTATTGATCAGTGTTTCGATCCTATTGACGGGTTGCGAGAGAGTTCAGCAACAGGCGGGCGTTCTTCCAACGGCACCCGCAGAACAAGCACACGCCGTGATTGGTTCATTGAACGACAGTGGCGTAACCGGAATGGCAGTTTTCACACAAAACGGCGACCACATTACGTTTATGGCTGAGATTCAGGGCGCGTCTCCCGGTCTGCACGCCATTCATATCCACGCAAACGGTGATTGTAGCGCGCCCGACGGGACATCCGCTGGCGGTCACTGGAATCCCACTGATGTTGCGCACGGAAAGTGGGGAGAAGGTGAGTTTCATCTTGGAGATATTGGCAACATCACTGTCGGCGAAGATGGAACCGGTCGTATTACATTGACAACAGACCTCTGGGAAATCGGCACCGGTTCTGACGTAGATGTCGTCGGCAAAGGTATCATTGTCCATGCTGATGCGGACGATTTCGTCTCGCAACCTTCGGGCAATGCGGGTGCGCGTATCGGGTGCGGTGTCATCGTATTAACGGAATAGGACTTACGCAAAATTCCTTTCTTTCCTCACAGCATCGGAAGATTAGAAGGATGGAAGCGTGGAAGGCGGATTTCCATCCTTCCTTTCCTTTCATCCTTTCAACCCAATATTTGCTTTGAAGGAGTACTGAAAATGTCAAAAGCCCTCTCACTTGTGGCACATAACGATTTAGAGAGCCAAGTTGAAGCACTTGAAACGGACGGTTATGTCTACTTCCCCAGTGTGCTTAACGCCGATGAAGTCGCCGAATTGCGAGCCACTATGGACCGATTAGAGACGATCCCGGAGTGTTTGGATCGGCATCAAACGCCTCAAAATGGCGACGGATTCCTAAATAAAATCATCAACAACTCGTTTAATCGCGACCTGTTGTATCTCCAATTCCTTGACAAATCACCGATTATTGAAGTTGCCGAGGCGACGCACGGCGAGGATTGCCATTGCATCGGTATGCAATCGTGGATAACAGGACCCGGCCGTCCAGATCAAGGGTTGCATACCGATTGGCTGCCCATCAGTCTACCCACAGATGTTCGTTCCGATCCACGCGTTAAAGTCCCTATCTTCATTACGACTGCGCATTACTATCTCAATGATATGTATGAGGAATTGGGACCGACGAAGTTTGTACCGGGCAGCCATTTCTCCGGATGCTCTCCAAACGGCGCAACCGAGTGGAATAACCGGGGCGAAGAGAGTATTTTATGCAATGCGGGGGACGTGGTGCTTTTTCGCAGTGAAGTCTGGCATCGTGGCTCTGCTAATACGAGTGACGAAACCCGTTACCTTTTGCAGGTACACTATGCCATGCGGATGATTACACAGAAATACCCGCCTTATTTGAACAAATTTCAGTTTGATCAATCAATTCTCGCGCAAACGAATCCTCGACAGAGACGGCTCCTCGGCGACCATCGACCCAGTAATTACGATTGAGAAGCACCTAAGACACCATGAATACACAAGTTACAAGCGAGCAGATTGAATTTTACCGTGAGAATGGGTTTCTGGTTATTGACGACTTCCTGAAAGGTGCTGAGTTGTCATTGTGGCAGGATGCTGTTGACGAGGCTATCGCAGAACATGTGAGTCGTGATGATGCCTTTCACAATCAGAAAGGGGAAGACAACTACTACAAGAACGTCTTCATTCAATGCGTCAATTTGTGGAAAACGAGTGAGAAGATTAAACAGTTGATTCTTAACCCTGAATTGGGGAAGTTGGCGGCGGACCTCGCTGGCACTTCGGGCGTGCGATTGTATCATGACCACGCCATGGTTAAGCAACCGTGGGCAAATCCGACGAACTTCCATGTTGATAATCCATACGATCCCTTCTACTCACATCAGGCAATCATGTTCTGGGTAGCACTCGACGATACAACCGTCCAGAACGGGTGTTTGTATTTTCTGCCCGGCACACATAAGACGAGCGGTTTCGAGGTTGGCGGAAGTCTCGGGCAGGCTGGCATCGGTGAACTGTTCCGCGAATATCCACAATGGGCAGAGATTGAGCCTTGCGCCGCTGAGATGAAAGCAGGAGCCGGCGTATTCATCAGCGGGATGGTCGCGCATGCAGCAGGACCGAATATGACGACGCGCCCCCGGCGTGCGTTTGCGATGCTCTTTATGCCGGAGGATGCCACATTCAACGGAAAGAAAAGCGCGTTGCCCGATGAAGTGGTCGCGAAATTGAAGACCGGTGACGTGTTGGCGGACGATACGCATCTGCCATTGGTTTTCTCATATCGAAACAGTAGCACACTATCAAATCAGTCTTAAATCGAAAACTAAATATCAGGAGTTTTCTCATGTTGAACGCAAATGTGAATGGGAAAATTATCGTGTTGATTCTATCAATGATATTATTTCTTACCGCTTGTGGTAGCGATGATATCGATGTCGATTATCTTGGGGACTCCTATCCATCTACTTCTCATGTGGATGTTTACTTTTCAGAAGATGGTATAACCGAAGGCTATCTGGTGATAGGACACGCGACTGCAGATGGAGGGGACACAGAGGCGTTACAAGAAAAGTTAATAGAGAAGGCACGCGAGAGCGGTGCTGATGGAATCATATTTGAAGGATTCGATCGGGTAGAGACCGGAGAACAAACCATAGTCAATGACATAGGTGACACAAGTATCGTCAACACGAAAACCAAAAGCGTATTACAGGTTAAAGCGATTTTTATCAAGTACAACAGAAATCTATAAGACGTTGGGGGCAACGGATGGCGTGCCTGCAGAATGCACGTCAATCTAAGAGGCGTCATAATTTTTCTAACTTGTGGGTCAAGATTTTCAAAACAGATCCGAAATGCCGCACACGAAACCCTCCCTATCCCCATCAAAACCGCTTCCATCAGTCCGTTGGTGGTCTATAGCAATTGGACTGATTCTGATCCCTATCAATTGTTATTGGATTACCTATATTGAACTCGTCCAATATTCCGCGCAGCCCACCATCGTCTCGCTGATTTTCACCGTTGTTTTCAATGTACTGGTGTTGATAGGACTCAACCAAATATTCAGGCGATTCCTGCCTCAGATGGCTCTATCCCAAGGTGAACTCTTGGTCATTTACGCCATGCTATCCGTTGCCTCAGCCACTGCGGGACACAGCATGATGGAGATTTTGGTTCCCACATTGGGGCACGCGTTCTGGTTCGCAACGCCAGAAAATGATTGGAAGGACCTGTTCTGGCGGTATATTCCGAGATGGCTTGCCGTGGCAGACAAGGATGTTCTTTCGGGCTATTACGAGGGAGATTCTACGCTCTACACGAAACAGCATCTGTTAGGCTGGCTAACGCCTGTGATGAATTGGTTTGGCTTTCTCCTTGCGATGCTTTTTGTTATGGTTTGCATCACGCTTATCGTGCGGAAACCGTGGACGGAAGATGAGAAACTGGCGTATCCGATTATCCAACTTCCAACGCGAATGACAAGCGAAGGTTTTTTTACCAACAAGCTGATGTGGATCGCTTTCGGACTTGTAGCGGCTTTCGATATCATTAACGGTCTCCACCACGTTTTTCCCGCAATACCTTCCGTATATGAGAAAACATACCGTTTCAGGTTCACAGAGAAACCCTTCTCCGCAATGGGGTGGCTGAGATTGGGGATTTACCCTTTCGTTTTAGGCATCGGATTTCTGATTCCGCTGGATCTGCTGTTTTCGAGTTGGTTTTTCTTTTGGGTATGGAAGGGACAACAACTCATCGGCAGCATTGCGGGCTTAGACGGAACGGGTTATCCTTACATCAACTATCAGGGATTCGGTGCATATATGGGCATTTTTCTGATTGCGGTATGGAGGGGTAGAAAATACCTTCAGAATTTACTGGGTGTGAAAGTCCATCCTGCGCCCGCGTCGGATGAACCGATGTCGCACCGGACTCTTATTCTCGCACTTATTTCTGGGGTGGCGTTTCTGATCTTCTTTTGTTTGAAAGCAGGTATGTCCCTCTGGGCGATTCTTGTCTTCTTCGGACTCTATTTTGCCTTTTCAACGGCGGTTTCCCGGATGCGCGCCGAACTCGGATCACCGATGCACGACTTGCACTATACGGGACCCGAACGGGTCATGGTCGCCGCTGTAGGCACTCGTTCGCTGGGACCGAATAACCTTTCGATGTTTTCTTTTTTTTGGTTTTTTACGCGCACCTTCGATTCGCATCCGATGCCGCATCAACTTGAAGGCTTCAAACTCGCCTCAACGTCAGGCATCCGGAGTCGTTTTATGCTGTTTGCGATCCTTATTGCTTTGGTCGTCGGCATCCTCTCACAGTTTTGGGCACTTATATCCATCCCTTACCGCCTCGGTGCTGTACACGAGATGTCTCGCGTGCCAATCATATACGGTTCAGAACCGTGGCGGAATTTGCAGAATTGGTTAACACATCCACTTTCCCCGGACTATTGGGCGTTAGGATTTACGGGAATTGGTCTACTGTTCGCGCTTTTTCTTATGTTGATGCGGATGAAGTTTTTCTGGTTTCCTTTTCATCCGGCAGCCTACGCCGCCGTATGTGGGAGTTGGGCGGTCAATTACATCTGGTTTACGCTATTGGTGGCGTGGGGATTGAAATTAATTCTGCTGAAATATGGCGGACGAAATGCCCATCGGAAGGCGATGCCGTTTTTTCTGGGGTTGATACTGGGACAATTTACCGTCGGGAGTCTGTGGACAATATTGGGCATGCTGTTTAATATACCGACTTATGGCATCTGGCCGTAGTACAATGTAGTTGTATTATCTTACAAAACCGATCAATCTTGCTGTAGCAGTGAACTGTGTACGCAATATCGTTAACTTCGTAACATCAAAAACGTTAGCACTTAACATAGTGGAGTGCGGATTTAAGGAACGCACTCGATAGTTTAGACGCGCTTAACTTCTCCGCAAGGAACATTAAAAATATGAAAATTCAAAAAATTCAGGCGTTTCCACTTGCCTACCCAGAGCCGCACTACAAAGGTATCGAACGTTACATCACGCTGGCTCGCGTGGAGAGCGACGATGGTCTTGTCGGTTGGGGAGAGTGTATCTCACAATTTCGAGAAGCAACACTCGCAACAAAGATAATCATCGAGCAGGGATTTGCACCAATGCTTACCGGTGAAGATGCTTTAGATGTGGAACGACACTGGCATAAAATGCTTGACCACATCTGGTGGTATGGCCCCGAAGGCATCGCCGCGTTTGCCGTCAGTGCTGTGGATATGGCGTTATGGGACTTAAAAGGCAAGGCACTCGATTTACCTGTTTGTAAACTCCTTGGGGGTCAAATACACGACAAAATCATTGCAATGGCATCAATCATCTTTGATATGGAGGACCTGGAATGGACGCTCAACGAATTTCGGTGGTTGCGAGAGCAAAACTACCGCGTTGTTAAAGGCGGTTGGGGAATGCGACCAGAGGCAGTATTCGGTCTCGACCGCCAACGCGACCTTGAAATGATTCGTCGCATCCGTGATGTCATCGGAGACGAACTTGAGTTGGTCATTGATACGCCGGGACACCGTCGCATTTGGGATGTCCCGACAGCCATCCAACGCTTCCGGGATCTCGAACCCTATCGGCTCAAATGGATTGAGCAACCTCTACCGCCCGATAACTTTGAAGCGTATGCCCAATTGCGATCGGCGATCATGACACCCATCGGTACGGGTGAGGATGAATGGGATGTCGAAAGTTACAAACGGCTTATCCAGTCCGGTGGTGTCGATATCGTACAAATTGATCCGGGACGTTGCCACGGACTCACTGGCAGCCGACATGTTATCAAATTGGTTGAGGCAGAGAGTCTTCAGTTCAGTGCACATTCATGGAGTAGTGCTTTAAAAACCGCCGCGAGTCTGCACATGCTCGCGAGTTCGCCACACGCCGATTGCACGGATTTCAAACCCCACGAATCCCCGATGCAGCATGAATTGGTCAGCGATCCGTGGGTGCAAGAGGACGGTTATGTCGCCATCCGCGACACGCCGGGGTTGGGGGTCACGGTGCGAGAGGATGTTGTGCAAAAGTATCTATTTGGATAGAAGTGCAACTATATCAGAAGCACAAACGACAGCGGAGCGTTTTGTGTTTGTAGGCGATCCTGCGTGATACTTTATCAATTTGAGGACACCAATTATCGTTCAGCATCTATACCTCTACACCGCTTTCACGACCCCTTTGATGTAACTCCCGTCTCCGTTTGTCGCTGCCTTGAGAAGTGCGGGATAGTCCTCAAGCGGGACGATATGCGTTATGAGTGGTTTCAGGTCAATGATACCTCGCTCAAGGAAGCGGATGGCTGGCGGAAACGAATCCCGAACCTGCGCGCCCGGCGATGAACTCACCAAATTAAACGCGCCGCCATGCCATTCGCCACCGTTGAACGTCACTTCCTCTCGAATACAACCGAAAAGATTGATATGTCCGCCTCGGCGCACAATTTTGGTGGCGAGATTCAACCCTGCAGCCTTACCAGAACAGTCAAACACCACGTCAATTGAACGTGCTCTCAGTTCTGACACCAACTCGGAGACACCTATTTCCTTAGGATTATACGTGAATTTAGCACCGAACGACGCTGCCAATTTCAGGCGTTCCTCAACGAGATCAATAGCGATAAGGTCATTTGTGTAAAATCGGCTCAGTGCTTGGACGAACATAAGTCCCATAAAACCGCATCCGATAACCGCAACGTTGTCGGCAGGTCGTAAGGGTGCAGTGTCGAGACCTGTTACAACACATGAGACCGGTTCAACAAGCCAATATTCGTCCGCAAGGTCCGATTCTGGAAGGACATATACATCGTCGGTTGAACAGTTCTTGATACCATCGAACCCCAACTCTACACTCGCAACACGCATCCCTTCTTTGACGTCTCGGACACCGCTTCCAACTTTTGTGACATAACCAACACCTTCATGACCCGGAGGTGCATAGCCACCGTTCCGAAAAGTCGCTAAATCCCATGCACAGACACCACATGCGGCATGCCGAACCTGCACTTCATCAGCTTGTGGATCGGGGACATCAATATCAATGATCTCAACACCGCCGTTCTCTCCATACTTAATCGTTTGCGTTTTCATCGTTTGATACGCCCTTTCTTACATTGATTCAATAGCGAACGATAACGTGATTTCCCCAAATTATAGCATACATCAGATGAGATATGGACAATTTTTGGGTTATCCGGTGGTGTCGTTTTCACAGTCAGCAGATTCGGAAAGGTATGGAACGCGCCAATCGGTCTTTAGGATATAGCGTCTCCAGAATAAGATAACGCACGGAATGCTAATGACGAGTGTTATCAGCCCTATCATCCATGATTCTTGAAACTCAGCAAGCGTTTCGTATGAAGCAGGGGTGTCAATATCCATTGTGAGAGATTCTATGATCCACGCTGTTAGGTTATTTACGATATGGAGACTCATCGGAACAAAGAGCGACTTGGTTCGGATATAGAGAATCGCCATCGCACAAGCGAAACAGAACGCGCCCAAGAAATTAGCATGCAGAAGCGCAAAGACAGCGGATGAAGCGAGAATCGCCCGTGGCACCCCCCACTTGACAGTCCATCGCGTTAGCAAAATGCCACGTGCGAAGAACTCTTCCAGCACGGGTGCGACTAACACAATCGTTAGGTAGTTGATTGCGTTCGCAAGGATATAGTTGTCGCCTCGCCCCCAGATCATTATTGTGGAGTCCTCAAGGTACCACGACTTGACAAATCTGGGAAAAACATAGGACAGTGGTAGATACAAAACGTAGATAGCTGCAATGGCGACGACTACAAGTGGTACTACCCAGAGGGTGTATCGTCCCAACGTACGCCATGTTGGGAATATCCCGAATAATTGGTCGTAAGACAAACCCGCACGGGATAGTGCCCCAAAGTTAAAGAGAAAAAAGAAAGCGTATAGAAATAAACCGGTCAGTGCTTTTGGAAGTGGCGCATCTCTGCTGTATTTAAAGAAGATTAAGACAATAATGATAGTGGCAATAAAAGCGAGAATACCACCCACTACCAGTTTCCTAGCACGAAGTTCGCGACGCGTTTCAAACGGATTGTCTTGCATAGAGATATTCACCTTTGCTGAGTGGTTATAGGCTCTAAAATTACAGCGTGCTACCAGTTCGTATGCGAACCGTCACGTCGACGTAGGTGTGGAGGTTCCGAGAACTTGAATGTCTGCGCCGTTACCAATTCTTCGTTAACTTCGACTCCCAAACCAGGACCGTCCGGTACCGGTATAGAGGCACCTTCAAGTTTGTGTTGGATAGGAAACAGATCCTCATCATAGTGTCCAGAATTTTCTGTTGGCGAAGTCCGGATTTCCAACCAAGCGAAATTGGTAACAGCAGCTGCGAGATGAACCGTCGCAGCCGTGCAGATAGGACCTAACGGGTTGTGTGGCATCAAGTCAATATAGTGCGCCTCGGCTAAGCCCGCAACCTTCATCGATTCCGTCAAACCCCCGACATTGCACACGTCAAGACGTGCAAAGTTCGTGATACCGCGTTCCAAATACGGGAGGAACTGCCACTTACTGGAAAACTCCTCACCGATAGCAAACGGTACATCCACCATCGTCCGAAGCGATTCATACGCCTCTGGAGTCTCGTCTCGGATCGGCTCTTCTAAGAAATCAAGCGTGCCGGAGGGCATACGTTGGCAGAAGGATGCGGCTTCCGCAACACTCAGCCGATGATGGTAGTCTATGCCAAGCACAGGTTCAGGTCCGATGGCTTCTCGAAGTGCTGTCAACCACTCCGCCGCCAGACTGATGGATTCACGTGGCTCAAAGATGTTCTCCTCGCCCGGTTTCGCGCGATGCAATACATTTGTTCGGATGACGTTCCACCCCTTCTCAAGCAATAAATTTGCGTTTTCTATCAATTGCTCAACCGTAGCCGCACCTGTTGTAGCAAAACACGGAACAGTGTCGCGTTGCCTTCCACCGAGCAATTGATAGACAGGTACATTCAATGCCTTTCCGACAATATCGTGGAGTGCGATGTCAATCGCTGAGATCGCGCCTGTTAAGGCACGACCGCCCTCAAAATACTGGCTCCGGTACATCTCCTGCCACAACCCACCGATTTGCATCGGGTCGCGCCCAATCAGGAATTCTCGGTAGTGCTTAACCGCCCCAACGACCGCCAATTCTCGACTTGACAGTCCAGATTCGCCCCAACCGTATATACCCCTATCAGTCTCTACTTTAACAATGAGTTGGTTTCTGTGTCCCACCCAAACGGGATAAGGTTTGATGTCAGTGATTTTCATGACAGATTTTCTCCTGTGCAGATTTCATAGTAGATACCTAATCCTTATACCAAATCGCTTGGCACTTGTCAATCGATTTTTGTGTACTGTTAGTGGTGTTCAGTTCTTTTGCCGTAGGAGGAATTTCCGAATCCCGACTTCCGTGCGACAAACGGGTAGAAAACCGAACGGCTCTGTACCAGATGCCTGCAATTCTTGAATCAAACGGATAAGTATGCTACAATGGCGGAAAAGAGGAGGAGGCATCGAAATGGCAAATAATCAGATTAAAGTCGCTGCATGCCAATTGCTTACAAGTGAAGACGTTTCCGCCAGCACCGCAAAAGTGCTTCAGCAGATCGAAACATCTGCGGAGATGGGCATCCAGATTGCGGTATTTCCTGAAGGGTGTCTGTTCGGTTACTGTTGTCGGACAGACTATTGGGAACGAGTTTCTCCACAGGTTTTTAAAGAGGCTGAGGCAAAAATTGCCGAGGCCGCGCGTCGGCACGCGATGGCTGTTGTCGTCGGTTCCGCGCATCACGATGGCGAGAATTGGCACAACGATTTAGCGATTTTTGACCAGCAAGGGAGCCTGAAATACCGTTACGGTAAGACTTTCCTCGCCGGGGAGAAGTGGTGCACCAATAACCGTGGTAAACTACCGATTGTGCAACTTGCAGGCGTTGACTGTTGCTTTATCATCTGCCACGATGTGCGCTATCCAGAGTTGGTTAAGTTACCCGCGGCGATGGGGGCGCAACTCTGCATTTTCTGCTCGTGTGAAGCAGGGTTGTTATCGGAATACAAGTTGTCCGCTTACCGAGCCATGCCGATTTCACGTGCGACAGAAAATGGTATTTATCTCGTGATGGCGAATACACCCGCGAATCCTGATGACATCCGTTCGCCGGGCTCATCACACGGGAACTCGAAGATTATACATCCAGACGGCAACGTTATTAAAGAGGCTGGATTCTTCGGAGATGACATCGTATCGGCAACAATAGACCTCTTAAAAGCGACAGGTTCACAGGCAAAACGGACTTGCAACGAAGACACAATCCTTCGGGAATGGTTCCGACACGGATGCACGGAGTTCGTCGTAAAGGTCTGATATCAACAAGGCAATTTAGAAGGAATCGGATTTATGTCAAACCAAACTGTTCAGATTCATGCGGCTCGACTCGTTGACGGGATAAGCACATCCGCTAAAACCGATCAGGCAATCCTCGTAACCAACGGACGAATTGATGCTGTCGGACATCAAGAAGAGATTGCGAAACAGACACC
Source organism: Candidatus Poribacteria bacterium (assembly GCA_026706025.1). Classification (NCBI taxonomy): domain Bacteria; phylum Candidatus Poribacteria; species Candidatus Poribacteria bacterium. The sequence continues at coordinate 22,757 of JAPOZO010000076.1, read as the reverse complement.
ACCTGATGCACAAATCGTTGATCTCGGCGATGCGTGCCTCGCGCCGGGTCTCATTGATGGGCATACACACCTGAGCCTCGCAGGTGACGGACGGAACTACGTTCAGATGTTCTCTGAAACCGATGAGATGATGGTGCTGACCGGTGCGATGAATCTGCAACGCCATCTCGCAGCGGGGATTACCACAATCCGCGAACATGGCGCGAGAAATAAAGTCGGATTTACGCTCAAAGAAGGACTTGAGCGCGGTTACATCCCAGGTCCGCGTGCCTTCGTGAGCGGACGACCGATTACTTGCACAGGCGGACATTTCCACATGTGCAACGAGACAGCAGACGGTGAGGCTGAAATGCGCCGCTCTGTCCGTCGATTGGTTCATGAAGGCGCAGATTATATCAAGATTATGGCATCAGGCGGTGGCACTGCTGGAACGATTCCCGGACGCGCCAGTTACTCTGTCGCCGAGTTGCATGCCGCTGTTCACGAGGCGCACCACTTTCATCGGCTCACGGTGGCGCATTGCCGAGCGAAGGAATCTATGGTGCGTGCGGTTGAGGCAGGCATTGATTTGATGGAGCATGCCGAGTTTCTCGACCCAGATGGTGAACTCCGATTTGACCCTAAAATTGCCGAGATGATGGCGGAGTCTGGCATATGGATTAGTCCGACCCTCCAAGCGTGGACGGGTTATCCGCGCATTGTTGAACTCCGTGCGAAACGTGATAGCAACGCGATTTCTGCTGATGAAGCAACCGAATTACAACGACTTGAGGCACGGGCAGAAGTACGCTTAGATGTGATGCGCCGTATGCTCGACTACGACCTTCGTGATAGGATTGTGCCGGGTACCGATTCAGGTGTTGGTAACCTTGCATTCGGTCATCTTGATTATGATTTGCAGCTGCTGGTTCAAGTTGGATTTACGCCTGCGGAGGCACTTATCTCAGCAACCCGTATCTCCGCGGAGGCAATCGGGATGGCAGACGACATTGGGACCATTGCCCCGGGCAAAATCGCTGATCTCGTTGCTTTCGAGGGCGATCCAACGAGCGATGTAGATGCCTTTAGTCGGGTAATCGCGGTATTTCAAGCGGGGCAGCGGGTGAAGTGAAGCACAATATGCAGTCAAACATTGACCACATTCTCATTCAGCAGTTGTTGGCTGATGCTCAAAAAGACGGCGTGCAAAAATTGGTTGTGGGCGCGGTCATCTACAAAAATGACAAGTTCCTGCTTTTGGAGCGAGTTTTATCTGACTTCATGGGTGGATTCGTTGAAATTCCGAGCGGGACCGTAGAGGCAGGAGAAGAACTACTCACCGCACTCCCCCGGGAAGTACAGGAAGAGACAGGACTTATTGTAATATCAGTCCTTGAATACCTCGGATCCTTTGATTATAGATCCAGTTCCGGCAAAAAAACGAGACATTTCAACTTTCTTGTTGAGGTCGAGGCGGGAGAAATCAAACTCAGCCCTACCGAACATCAAGCATACTATTGGGTTGCGTTGTCCGATGTGGCGTTCACAACGCTTAACATCTCGGACGCTACCAAGGCGGTTCTCAAGACTGTGGCGCAATAATAACGCTGGGGTTTGGTCAGATCAAAACTCATAGATGTCCTCACGCTGTTTTGCGACCTTATGTCTCACAAGTGCTTGCAGGTCCTCTGGCATCCGCGCAAAGGTTTCCGGAAAAACAGGCTGGTGTCCACCCTCACGCATGAGGTTCCACCATGCAGGGTAATAGGCGATGTTCAACGCCATGCGATGCTGGTCATCGGTAGTGTTCGCACCTTGCCCGTGCCATGTCCCGCCGTGCCATAAGAGTACAGAACCGCGTCGTCCGCAGACAGGTACCGGATGACCCTCTGCAATATCGGATGCCGAAGGTCTCCGGCGTGCGCGATGGCTAAACGGCACGACGAGCGTCGCACCGTTTTCAACGGTAAAATCCGTCATCATCCAGATTGTATTAATCATCCACGGGGTTTCAGGTAAGCGCGCTGGCAAATCGTGCGTTGAATCAGAATGGATACCACCTTGTGGTGCTCTTGGTTTGACCCATTTTGTACACGCCTCACCTAACCGTGCGCTATCGCCGAGAAAATGACGGACGACCTGTAGTACCTGTGGATGCGCGATGCATTCCCAACACATCTCATCGAGGTTGACCACACCGAAAAGGGTTTGATACAACTCAGCATTCGGATCCTGAAAAGTTTGCCGATTCACTGGGTCTTGATGAAGTTGGAAGTATTTCTCCGCCATCGCATCGGCTTGCCCCGCAGGAATTGCATCCTCAATCAGACAATACCCGAATGTTTCGAGATGTTCTATTGCGTCTTGTTGTACCATTTATGGAACTCCGTTTCTCTTTTTGTTTAGGAACACCAACATAAATCTATTATCTTCTATCTGCTCTACCTTTTCTAAAAGCAGATGTTTCTCAATGATGTACCTGGCAAAGGCAATTGTCCAAAAGTACGATGGATTCGCGTACACACCCTTGTCAGGAATTGCCCTGATTCCATCTATCAAACCCGTCTGGACATCATAGCGATCTGGCAGGGTTCCCTCACCTGCTCTCTTGACCAAGCTATCGTGCATAATGACAACGAAAATGCCATTGTCCGATAGAATCTCTTTAAGTTGAACCGTTAAGCTCTCCAGCGTCTGATATGGTAAGTAAACATTATTTTGCGGGAGTAACGCGAGATCGAAAGAGTTCTCTTTGTAAGGCAACACAGCCATATCTCCGATATTGAATTGACAGCGACTCTTTCTTTTTTCGGCAACCTTTTTGGCGTGGCGGAGTGGAATCTCTGCGAAGTCAATACCTGTTGCTATTGCTCCCATGTCCTCCATAGCAAAGGTAAACCGTCCGGTATTGCAGCCCAAGTCTAATGCGCGCATGCCGGGTTTTATGAGTTTAGGTAGGTGGTCTTTGTACCTATCGACAGCAAATTGTGATCTTGGATTATCGGGGTCAGTCGTCGGGTGGACACCCGCCGCGTTGTAATGTGTCTGAGTAGCGTCAAATATGTTCATATATTTCTTTTCCTTCAAATATGGCTTGCATTGTCCGGTGCTATGGTGTATATTAGCAGGATGGGTATTTCAAATATTTTGCCATAATTCATCGCTTAGGACAAGTAAAAATCTACTGTAGGGAGTCTTGCAAATGCTATCAACCGAAAATATGGGTGGTGTTGTCGTCACTCCGATCCAATTGAGCGATATGCAAGCGGGTGATTATATCTTACATGCTCGTGATGGCGTGCTGAACAAGGTTCCAGTGGAGAAAATCCGCATGCCTTTGGACCCACAAGCGCATTATCAAGGGTTGAACCTCGTTTTGACCCCTGATGGGATTATCTATGCGGTACAGCAGACTATCTTTTCCAAGTCCACCGATGGTGGTAAGACTTGGGAACACCTCAATAGAGATCCTTCCGCGTTCGGGTTTAGTGGATGGTTGTTGCAAGCCAATCGGCACGGGCAACTTATTAATGTAAGCCAACAGGGTGAAAAACAGCCGACCAGTGTTTGGCTATCTGATGATGAAGGTGAGACTTGGGAACAGACGAGTGAAATAGATGTCTCACCATTTCAGAAAACCGTCGCCGGTGCAAGCCTGACCCGACTCAGCGATGGCACACTTCTCCTTCCAATCAAAAGACGGGATGATCCATTTTACGAAGGCACAAATCCGACCTATGTTTTCGTTTCAGAGGATGATGGACACACCTTCTCAAATCGCTTCTTCTTGTCGGATTACGGCAATGAAGTCAACATAGCAGAACTTTTCCCTGGACGGCTGCTTGCGGTTATCCGTTACCAACCGGGGCCGACAGATCAACCCCATACCAACAAAACCGTTTTCCTTGCCGACTCAGTAGACAACGGTGAAACATGGACGGATCTACGCCAATTGACGAGCGTACATGGACAATGCCACGGTGCTGCTGTTGGGCTTTCTAACAACCGTGTTGTTGTGGCTTATGATCACCGTTATCCACGAGAACTCGGCAGTGGCCGTGCAATGGTCAGCGACGACAATGGCAAAACTTGGTCGGATGAAGTCTACTATCTCTGTCACGGACATGTCGCTGGCTTTCCACGACACATCAGTTTAGATGACGAAGAGATACTAACTTTTATCGGTTCCTGCTACGGTGATGTCAGTAAATGGGAAAACGCTACAGGAAACTCACACTTCTGCATCATCCGGTGGCGACCAGTTTAGGATATAAGACTATGAAAATTACGGGATTTGAGACGATACCGATTCAAGGGCGCGCAATGGTTCTGAAAATGTTCACCGATGAAGGGATCATCGGTTACGGCGAACCGATGAACTACGAGCATTGGCGCGTCGTCGCGCAAGCCGTGGACGACATGGCGGAATATCTTGTCGGTAAAGATCCACTACAGATAGAAGACCACTGGCAGGCGATGTATCGGTCAAGTTACAGTCGGAGCATGCCGGTACTGGTCGGTGCCTTAAGCGGTATTGAGATGGCGATGTGGGACGTATTCGGCAAGGTCGTCGGTCTACCCGTCTGGAAGTTGCTGGGAGGTTCGGTGCGGAGGCGGATCCGCGTCTATACGGGTATAGGTGGTACAACACCTGATGAATGTGCAGAGCGGGCGAAAAAAGCAGTGGCAGCGGGATTCCGTGCGGTGAAAATGGGAGCCTCACCGCAGCCTGTCCGATTTGTGGATACACCGAAGGCGATTGACACGATGGTGGCGCGCGTCGCAGCAGTGCGCACAGCAGTCGGTGATGAAGTTGATATTGCCGTTGATTTGCACCGGCGATTAAGCCCGACAATGGCGATAATTCTTGTTAAAGAATTAGAACCGTTTCGACTCCTATTTGCTGAAGAGCCGTGCCATCCAGAAAACAACGAACCCCTGCTGACTTTATCTAAATCAACGACGGTACCGATCGCGACGGGTGAACGTCATTTGACGCGATGGGGTTTCCGAGAGATAATTGAACGTGAGATGTGCGCGATTTTACAACCCGACATCCGCCACTGTGGTGGGATACTGGAGCTGAAAAAGATCTCGGCGATGGCGGAAATCCACAACATAGCGATCGCGCCACATAACGCTGCGGGTCCTATCGGGGTCGCAGCATCTGTTCACGTGATGGCAACCGTGCCGAATTTACTGATATGTGAAGGTGGACACCGACGTGGAGAAGGGCTATTTTCAACACCTCTGGTATTCAAAGACGGGTTCATCGAATTACCAACAGCCCCTGGACTCGGTGTGGATATGGACGACGCTGCTATTGAAGCCGTGCGCGATGAAACTTTTCGGTTGCGTGGGATGTTCTGGCATTCAGATGATGGAGCGTTCGCTGATTTCTAACCGTATCGTTACGGCATATTATCGCGATCCGTGGGACGTGTGGATAGGTTCGTTTTTGGCGGTATATCCCATGAGATGTACCCGCAGCGCGGGCAGCGCATCTCAAGCTCAACGAGGTTTCTGACCGCACCTGTTTTTTCGGGTTTGCGTCGCGTTTGGCACTGCGGACACCGAACGGCTCGGAACTCATCAACATCACTCCTACCGAAATAAGCACCTATTTTAAACACAATAAGCAGCAGCACAACGATGAAAACACAGACAAAACTGAAGATGAGAAAAGGCAAGAATGTTGGCATATTGCTTTCCTCAAAATATACGTCAATCTTTCAGCAATATCAGCGGTTTAACCGACTCCTGACGATAGGTAATCTCTGAAACGGTATCGGCGAAGAAAGGTGTGAAAAACGCATCGGCGGTGTCTAAAAATGCCGGTAGATTAAGTCCCATATAATTCGATGCATCGTCACATTCAGCGACAACTTGCCGTAATTTATCACGTCCCGCGGTAGAAAGCGTACGCAAGGGGCGCAACATCCGCATGTGGTATTTGATTAGGGATGCCGATACTTGAATTAACCCTTGAAGAAACAGGCGATATGTATCTTCTGCTTGATGCCACAACCCTTCCCACGCTTCATGTGCCTCCCACCAATAAGCAAAATTGTAGAGATCCACACCGTAGAGATAATCTTCGTTTTGTCTCCAAAGTTCTGGCGACAACGGTTCAGCGTCGTGTTCCTCTTCTATCCCGTAACTGTGCCCGAGCGGATCGCGAATCGGATGTGGGGTGACACCGGGTATGTGGCGATACGGTGGAAATGGCTTTTGTGGGCAATACCGCTCCCAACTCGGATTAAAAGGTTCAGGCTGTTTTTTAATTTTTCCTTGCGGTTAAACAACGTGCATCTGAGTTATCAAGTACGTTCCTTAAACCCGCCCTCCACTTCGTTACGGGCTAACGTTTTTGATGTACCGTGTAAGTCTTAATCTTGTGCCCTTTCTGATTAATAGTACCTATAGCCTTAGGAGCACCTTATGTTCTGCCGATCCCGATATAGTGAAAACCTGCAGATCTCGCCTCTTCTGGCGAATACACGTTACGACCGTCGATAAGAATAGCGGTCTTCATCTGCTTGGCGAGTCTGCGGAGTTCGAGTTTGTGATAGGGTTCCCATTCAGTAACAAGCACCAGTGCGTCCGTGTCGTACGAAAGGTCGTATATATCTTCAATGAAGAGTAGTCTATTGTTGTCTGTTTCGTCGTTTTCACCTAAAGCACGGCGAGCATTTGCGATAGCGATTGGATCGTGTGCGCGAACAATTGCGCCCTCAGCAAGCAGCTCTCTGATAATGTCGAGTGCAGGTGCTTCGCGAACGTCATCCGTGTTTGGCTTGAACGCAAGCCCCAAGATACCGATGGTTTTGCCTTTGAGCGTTCCGAGTGTACCTTGTAACTTTTCAACGATACGGTCGCGTTGACGGAAGTTAACGGTACGCGCAGCTTCCGTGATTGGCATCGTGTATCCGGATTGCGCTGCGACACCTAACAGTGCGGCAGTATCTTTTGGATAGCAGCTGCCGCCCCAACCGAGACCCGCACGGAGAAATTGATGTCCGATACGTGCGTCAAGCCCGATCCCGCGTGCGACTTCTGTCACGTCTGCATCAACTTCCTCACAAAGCCCAGCAATTTCATTGATAAAGCTAATTTTAAGCGCGAGAAAGGAGTTGGCGGCGTATTTAATCATCTCAGCACTGTTCGGATCCGTTGTCATCATCGGTGGTAGATGGTAAGTGGATGGACGTGGAAACTCGCTTGGCGGGTCAAAGGTCTGTTCAAGGATGGGTTGATAGAGACGACGCAACGTATCGACTGCTTCGTCACTATTTGCCCCGACGACAATCCGATCTGGATAGAATGCGCCTTGCAACGCTAACCCCTCTTGTAGGAATTCTGGATTTGAGGCGACAGAGATATTTCCTCGGATCCCGCGTTCAGAAAACACGTCCTCCACAACTTCAACGACGCGCTGGTTAGTGCCGATCGGAACCGTAGATTTGACGACAAGTGTGTAGTGTTTATTGGGGAGGCAGACTTCCGCGACTTCTCTCGCGGCTTGTTCAACATGCCGCGTATCCGCCTCACCGTTTTTCTTCGGTGGTGTCCCGACAGCAATCAGAATCAGCTCTGACTCTGGAACGACTTCAGCGACGTTCGGCGTAAAACGGATTGTATGCCATACTCCCTCAAGAAGGTTCTGGATGCCGGGTTCATGAATTGGGCTTTTCCCTTCGTGCAACAGCGTTAATTTGTTTTGATCTTTGTCCACTGCAGCGACATCATGATTGAGATAAGAGAGTACTACTGCTGTGGTTAAACCGACGTATCCTGTTCCTATGATTGCAATCTTCATTAAAGATAGGCCGTGAACGCCAAGTCATTAAGACAAGGGAATACGAGCCTTGCTCCTTTCGTAACTCGCTTTCAAGATTTGGATTTCAAAGATGCTCTAAATCATCTAAATCCTTTTGTCTTCCGCTGGCCTGCTTATTGCGTTTCAAATGTTCAAGATTGATAATTTGAACCTCAATATTATCAATAACCCCAATAATCCGTTCCGAATAACATTCTTCAAAATGGACACCGGAGATCGTTGTCAAAAGTTCAATTCTCATAGGCGGGCTCCCCATTCGAATAATTTGGTTCTCCATCAAAAAGAGGTCAGAAGTTAATTGCGGCGTATCAAAACCAAACGCCTTCAAGACAGTAACCATTTTCTCGGCATTCTCCTTCTGGATTGCAACCCATATATCCATGTCAGCGGTTGTACGTGGATGTCCATGGTAACTAACGGCGTACCCCCCGATGAGAAGATACTCAACTTGGTGTGAATTCAGCAATTTCAAGAACTCTTTGAAGTCGTTCGGTAGTTGGATCGTAGCCATAGTTAATCTGCCGCATCAATTCGAGGGCTGCCATACGTTCTTGGGGCGTTTTAGAATGCCAATATGCTTTGTCATCTGCATCCGCTTCTTCAAAAGAGGATAGCACAGAGAACTTTTCCTTATCCACTCTAAAAGTATCAATTGTACGCATAAGTCTGTCTAAAACCTCCGCTTATTGTACCGCTGGTGGTTCAACCTTTTCCAACAGTCTATTGATAATATCCAGGCTCGTGATACCGTCGGCTTCTGCGTTGAAATTGGTCAAAATTCGGTGGCGTAGCACCGGTACAGCGACCGCTTTGATATCCTCGTATGAGACATGATAACGTCCGTGGAGAATTGCACGCGCCTTTGCACCGAGAACAAGATATTGTGATGCTCTCGGCCCAGCACCCCACTGCACCCAATCTTGAATAAAATCAAGTGCGTCTGCTGTAGGACGTGTCTGTCGGTTCAATTCTACGGCATAGTCTACAATCGCTTCCGCAATAGGAACTTTCCGGACGACCTGCTGTATTCGTAGTACCTCTTCGCCTGTGATAATAGCTTTTATCTCCGGCTCATACGCCGCAGTTGTCGTCATCACGATCTCTTTCTCGGCATCTTTATCAGGATAATCAATTGTGATATGGAACATAAACCGGTCGAGTTGTGCTTCCGGTAACGGGTAAGTACCTTCCTGTTCGATTGGGTTCTGTGTCGCTAAGACGAAAAACGGACGTTCCAATGCGTATGTTCTACCGCCTGCGGTGACCTTGTATTCCTGCATGGCTTGTAGAAGCGCGGCTTGTGTTTTAGGAGGTGTTCGGTTGATCTCATCGGCGAGGACAATGTTCGCAAATACGGGTCCCTTAATAAAACGGAAAGCACGTTTTCCAGCATCGCCTTCCTCAATAATATCGGTGCCGATGATATCGGAGGGCATCAGATCTGGCGTAAATTGGATACGGTTGAAAGGGAGTTCGAGAATCTGCGCGAACGTGCTAATTAGCAGCGTCTTCGCTAACCCTGGCACGCCTACCAGTAAGCAATGTCCTTGCGAAAAGAGTGCCATGAGGAGCTGCTCAATGACTTCGTTCTGACCGATGATTCGTTTTTTGAGTTCTGCTAAAATGTTATCCCTTGCCGTTTTTAGTGTTTCGGCGGCTTCCATATCAGTTGCGGTTTGCGCAGTTTGTGTATTATTTTCCATATTTTTTGAGTTTAATCGTTTGAGACTTTCCACATTTGAAGTCCGTCGAAATCGAAGTTGACATCAATGATTCGCGCCCCTGCGTCTTCAAGTTTTTGACGGACGCGGTGTTCGCGTGTAGGTTCACAATAAAACAGGAGGCATCCGCCGCCGCCAGCCCCGCATGCTTTCCCACCAGTTGCGCCGTTCGTCATCGCAATTTTAAAGAGATGCTCAATCTGTTCATTTGTGACAGAGGGGTGCAACTTTTTCTGGTTATTCCAATTTTCGGTGAGAAGTTCGCCGAATTCCGTCAAACGACCTCGCATGAGTGCCGTTTTTGTTGCCTCGGCAGTGGTTTTGATGGCTTCCAGTGCGTTGCGTACACTCGGTTCTTCACTTTTATATGCCTCGGTCACGTTCTGATGGATATTACCAGAAAGTCGAGATTGCCCGGTGTAGCAAAGCACAAGGTTTTTTTCAAGTTCGTAGCGGATAGGGGATGGGAATCTCAACGGCGAGGTCTTTACCTCTTCATCTTGAAATTCCATAAAATGGATGCCACCGAGCGCACTTGCGTAATGGTCCTGTTTTCCGCCGAGTATTCCGAGTTCATGACGTTCGATAGTACTCGCGAGTTCAGCATATTCGTATGGGAGATAGGTGGCTTCCTTAAGCGCGCCAAGCACACCAACGAGTGCTACACCCATTGATGCGGAGGTGCCTAATCCACTACCTGGCGGGGCAGTGGACTGCGTGATGAGATCAAACCCGCCAATCTGTATGGACATTCGTCGCACAGCTGCCTTCACCAAGTCAATGTTTCCGTCGTATTCAAGTTGACGGACATCATCTGCTTCGATAAAAGTGTCAAAATCCGCGGAGTAGATACGAATGCTTTTATCCAAAATCCGTTGCAGTTCAACAGAGTCGTCTTGTACTGTCTGCCGCTCACACCGGAGGGTTGCATAGGCGTATCGATTAATGGCTCCGTTAACGACGAGCCCCTTTGAGTGTTCAGTGAAGAGGGCAACGTCGCTCCATCCGCCAGCAAAATCAATGCGGACAGGGGCTCTCGTTCGGATTAACATGACGGGTCTCCTGACATCAGTTTTTAACGAACGCGCTTGCAAAGCGTGCCTGGAAGCGATGCGGACAAAAAGTTGGAAAGGGTACCTACAAATAATACAAGCAAAAATTGGTGCCAGTAATTGTAGGTAATAGCACCGTGTTAGAATACGTTGCAAAGGCAGTCTCTATGGCAGAGATCTGCAGAGACTTTTACTGATGGGTTTAACATGGAAAAGCCGCAGCTATCCCTCGGTGTAGAAACGAAGCACAGCCTGGCGGCTTTTCCAAGAAACTGAGCGAAAAAACCGCTAGTCTTAGGCGGCGGCGTCGCGAAGTTTCTTACCAGCTTTGAAAGCAGGGACCGTTTTCGCCGGGATTCTCAGCGGTGCGCCGGTCTGTGGGTTCCGACCTGTGCGGGCGGGTCGATTTTTGGTTTCAAATGTTCCGAACCCAATCAGGCCGACGGAATCGCCATTGCTCAAAGCTTCGCAAATAGTCGCAGCAAAAGCATCAACAGCGGCGTTCGCATCTTTCTTGCTGAGGCTTGTTTGTTCAACGATACTGCTGACGACATCGTTCTTCGTTAATTTTGCCATGTTAAATGTTCCTCTAATTTTTGCCTGAATAAGTGAACGCTGCTTTTACCAACACGATCTGGAAATCGCGAGCCTTCCGCCTCAGGCATAAAATGAATTTAACAAAAAACTAATAGTAATTATATTATACTACACAGATATGGATATGTCAAGAAAAAATGTGACTAATACTAAAAATTAGTCGGAATGATTAATGAATAGGCACTCCAAAGGAGCCTACACTACTTTGCCAAAAACAGGTATCTCTAACAAAGGTCGCTTGACATAACAGGTCCATCTTTTAAAATTAATACCATAAATCATAGGATTTGTCAAGTTTTTTGTTTCGAAACAGCGAATTTTTCGTTCAAATATATAGTCTTTACCAAAATATTTGCTTTAAGGGTCGTATTTGTGGTAAAATTAAGAATTAAATTTTGACTGAAAAATTCTGCTTGAATCATACAATAGAGGAAATATCAGAAATGCGTGAGAGTTATCATGTAGCGGTTGTTGGTGCGACGGGTGCTGTTGGCAATACAATATTGCAACTTCTTGAAGAACGATCATTTCCTATCGCTTCCCTGAAACTTCTGGCATCACATCGCTCTGCTGGTGAGATTCTGTCCTTTAAAAATGACCCCATCGTTGTTGAGGAATTAACACACGATTCATTTGAAGATGTGGACGTGGTGTTTTCATCAGCAGGTGCGTCCGTCAGCCGCGAATTCATCCCTACAGCCGTAGATAAAGGCGCGCTCGTCATTGACAATACCAGCGCGTTTCGGATGGACGCAGCCACCCCATTGATCATCCCGGAAGTCAACATGGCGGCTGCCCACACCCACAACGGACTCATTGCAAACCCCAATTGCTCTACTATCCAAATGATGGTAGCACTCAAACCAATTTACGATACTGCTGGCATCAAACGGATAGTCGTTTCTACCTATCAGAGCGTTTCTGGTAAGAGTGGGCGCGCCGTCTTGGAGTTGGTACAACAAACAACTGAAGCCCTTGAAGGCAAACCCATCACTTTGGATAAGTTTCCACACCAGATGGCGTTCAATGTCGCATTTGATTGGCCCTTTTTAGATAGCGGTGACAATGAAGAAGAGGTCAAGATGATCAACGAGACTCGGAAGATATTGGAGGACGATAGGATTGGTGTATCCGCTACAACCGTCCGAGTTCCGGTCTTCTTTGCGCATTCCGAATCAATAAACATTGAGACGCATGAAAAGCTCACAGCGGCCGAAGCCAGAGAGTGCCTCGCTGATGCACCCGGTGTGAAACTTATGGACAATCCGAGCAATCAGCAATATCCGCTTGCTGTTGACGTTGCTGGTAAAGATGAAGTCTACGTAGGTAGAATTCGTGACGATGCCTCGATAGAAAACGGTTTGAACCTCTGGGTCGTCTCAGATAATCTCCGTAAAGGTGCTGCCTTGAACGCTATCCAGATCGCCGAAAATCTGCTATAAGCCTTCAAAAGTGATATGGAACTCAACCTTGCCACGCTACCGGACTACCTTCGTCAGCGACATGCAGAGCTCCGTATGTTTAAACCAGAAGCAGAGCTCCGTATAGAAGAGATTGGCGATGGTAATCTCAACACCGTCTATCGCGTCTCAGATGCGGCAAGCCCGGCGCGCTCGCTTGTCTTGAAACATGCACCGCCCTACATTAAGATATTAGGTCCCGATTATCCGCTGTCCACCGAACGTTTGACTTTTGAGTCTCGCGCCCTTGACGTTTACAATCGGTTGGCGAGTGGCACTGTACCTGTGCAGTACGATTTCGATGTAGACGCAGCAGCCATAGCGATGGAGGACCTCCGAGATGCACGTGTGCTACGTGATGCACTGATCGCTGGTACAGTGGACACTGCAATCGCTGAACAGATTGGGCGATTTATGGGGATTGTCCATAGTCAAACCTATGTTGATAACATCGGCGACGCGACTGTCCAGAACTATAGACAGCAATTTGCGAACACCACTATGCAGGCGATAACTGCCGATTATGTGTTCACCTTCCCGCTTACCGAACATGAGACGAACTTTTGGACACCTGGGTTGGAGCCGGATGTGCAACGGTTGAAAGCGGATACGGGTTTTTTGCGTCAAGCGGAGCATCTCAAGCGGATTTTCTTAACGGCACAGCAAGGTGTAACCCATGGTGACCTACATACAGGTAGCGTTCTCGTCCAAGACAATGCAGCTAAAGTTATTGATGCCGAATTTGCCTTTTACGGCCCCGTAGGATTTGACCTCGGATTGTATTGGGCAAATTACTTCTTATCCTATTTTTCACATCAAGATGCCTTGAGTGTACAATCAGCACTCAAAACAGCAATTGGGCAAGTGTGGGACACCTATAGGGCTGAATTTACAACGATTGATGTTGGATTGAAAGCGCAAACGCTACAAAACATTTTCCAAGATGCTGTTGGGTTTGCAGGATTGGAAGTCCTGCGTCGCCTTATCGGTGCCGCACATGTCAAGGATATTGAAGGCATTGTTGATCTCTCTCGAAAACTAAGTGTAGAGAGAGCCGCACTTCAATTCGGAACGACACTTGTCAAACAGTACCAATCTTTACGAGATGTCACAGCGGTCATCGCCATGCTTTCTTAATCCTGGTAGTTTTCGCACCGTTTTCTCCCGTTAACAGTAATGGGTCTTGATGAAGTTGCACGTCATTTCAGATGAAGATATAAACCTAAACAACCGGTTTTTTGACAACGGAGAAAAACCGAGTAGAAATCGCCATAAGTAAAAATATGAGAGACTACTATGAAATCCTCGGTGTTGACCGAGGTGCCACCCCTGAAGAAATCAAAAAAGCCTATCGCAAACTCGCAGTCCAGTACCATCCGGACAAGAATCCCGGCGACAAAGCGGCAGAAGAGCAATTCAAAGAGGCATCGAATGCGTATTCGGTACTCTCAGACCCCGAAAAACGGCGTATCTACGATACGCGTGGACATGCGGGTGTTCACGGTATGGGGTTTGAAGGCTACCAAAATATGGACGACATCTTCTCACACATAAACTTGGACGATATTTTCGGGCGTGGGTTCGGTGGCTTCGGTGGGTTCGGTAGATTCGATGATGCGTTCGGCGATGCCTTCGGACAACGGCGCACGACGGGCCCCACCCGTGGACGTGACATCCGTATGAATCTTAACATCCCTTTTGCGGATGCGGTGTTAGGGAGTAAGAAAGAGGTCAATGTCGAAGGAAAACGTATCACCCTTACAATCCCACCGGGCATTCAGGACGGGCAAACCTTACGCATTCGAGGACACGGAGAAGCCCTCGGTATAGGGGCTTCTGGTGATCTATTAGTGACAGTCGCTGTACAATCGCATCCGACGTTGACTCGTGAAGGTGCAGATTTACTAACAGACGCGACGATTTCAATGACAACAGCGGCGTTAGGTGGTTCTGTTCGGGTGCAAACGCTGACAGGCGATGTGGACTTGAAGGTTCCAGCGGGTGCACAACCTGGGCAACAACTCCGCTTGCGCAGTCAAGGCGCGGCGGATGCTTCTGGACGGAAGGGTGATTTGCGGGTACGGTTGGTCGTGGAGATCCCGAAATCTTTATCTCGAAAACAGCGGAATCTGCTGAAAGAACTTGATAAGACGCTGTGATGTGAAGATTGAAGATTCGACGGAGTGCAACGATGGAACTGGAAAATTACAAGGAAAACCCCAGCCATCCGTCCCTTAATTTCAAGAAACTTGAGGGATACAATTATTGGTCCGCCAGGGTTACCAGAGGGTATAGAGCGGTGGCATTTGAAGACGAGGAAGGTTTTGTCTGGTTTTCGATCAGGAAACACGATGCCGTTTACGAAAGCCTGAGAGAGGAAAAAAGAGGGTTGTATCAAAGTAATTCACCTTGCTGTCATAATTAAACGCAAAAACCGATTTTCAAAGGAGCACTAATGATTTCATTATCACAACGGAGTCAAAACGTAACGCCATCGTCCACTTTGGCGATCACCGCGAAGATTAATGCGTTGATCGCTGATGGCGTAGATGTCGTCAAATTCGGGGCAGGCGAACCCGATTTTGACACACCCGATTATATCAAAGCCGCCGCAATCGCCGCACTTGATGCAGGGTTTACAAAGTACACCCCCGTCCCCGGCACCCCCGAACTCCGCGAGGCAATCACCGAGAAATTCAAACGGGATAACGGATTGCGTTATGAAACTTCTCAAGTCATCGTCTCATGTGGTGCCAAGCATACTATCTATAACATCTTACAAGCGATCTGCGATCCGGGCGACGAAGTCATCTTCGCCGCACCGTATTGGGTGAGCTATCCAGAGCAGATTAAACTCGCAGGGGCAGTGCCTCGCGTCATTGAGACGACACCGGCACAAAATTTCTGTATGGCACCCGATCAAGTAGAAGCAGCCATCACTCCAAAGACAAAGGCAATCCTCGTTAACAGTCCAAGTAACCCGACTGGCACTACCTATGATCTGGACACACTCAAGGCAATCGCCGATCTCGCTGTCAAACATCAGGTCTATCTCATCTCTGATGAAATTTATGAGGCACTGCTTTATGACGGTGCGACCCACCAGAGTCCCGCCTCGTTCAACGAGGAGACGAAAGCGATTACCTTTGTTGTCAACGGTGTCTCTAAAGCCTACTCAATGACAGGGTGGCGGATTGGATATACCGCGGGTCCCGAAAATGCGATCTCAGCGATGTCGCGTATCCAATCGCACAGCACTTCAAATCCGACATCCATCGCACAGAAAGCCGCTGTCGTCGCGCTCAATGAACCCCAAGATGCTGTTGAAGAGATGCGGAAAGCATTTGAAGAACGCCGAGATGTCATCTGCCAACGTTTTGACGAGATCAACGGTGTCAGTTATGTCAAACCGCAAGGCGCGTTCTATATCTTCCCCGATTTTTCTGAACATTACGGCAGAACAATTGGTGGACAGAAGATTGAGGGTTCAATGGATATTACCGATTATCTGCTCAATTCGGCGGGCGTCGGCGTCGTGCCGGGTAATGGGTTCGGTGCTGATAACCATTTGCGACTCTCTTTTGCTACTTCGGAGACAGAGATCAACCGCGGATTGGATCGAATTAAAAAGGCGTTAGCATAAAGCCTTATCAATTCCGTCTTATAACATTGTTAACGTTGCACACGTTTAGGCGCGCCACCAGACAACTGGTAGGCGTGGCTTTTAATCACATATAGGAGATACCATCGTGGCACAACAGAATACCCCTAACCTTGTTTTCGTCATTACAGATGATCAAGGGTACGGCGATTTGGGATGCACCGGAAATCCCGTTATCAATACACCGAATCTGGACGCGCTCGCAGCAGAGAGTGTACAACTGCAGAACCTGCACGTCGGTCCCACCTGTTCCCCGACACGTGCAGGGATTATGACGGGACACTACTGCAATTCCACGGGTGTGTGGCATACTATCGGCGGACGCTCGCTCCTCCGCAGTGACGAGGTCACGATGGCAGATATCTTCCGGCGCAACGGTTATAAAACTGCTATGTTCGGGAAATGGCACCTCGGCGACAACTATCCGTTCCGTCCACACGACAGAGGTTTCGACGAAGCACTCTACCACGGTGGCGGCGGTATCAGTCAGACCCCTGACTATTGGGGCAACGACTATTTTGACGACACCTATTTCCGCAACGGTTCCGAACAGCCTTTTGATGGCTATTGCACCGATGTCTGGTTCCAAGAGGCGATGGCGTTTATTGAACGGCAGGCTGAAGGTAGTCAGAACAGTCCATTCCTCTGTTATCTCTCTACCAACGCGCCTCATGGTCCGTTCCGTGTTCCTGATGCTTACAGCGAAGTCTACCGCAGGAAGGGTGTATCGGGGGATCGTGCGAATTTCTACGGCATGATCACCAATATAGACGACAACATGGCACGGATGCGACATCACCTCCGGGTCTTGGGGCTTGAGGAAAATACTATCCTTATCTTCATGACCGATAACGGTTCTGCGGCCGGGTGCGACTTGGGTGCGGGGCAGTTTGTCGAGTCCGGCTATAACGCCGGAATGCGTGGCAAAAAAGGATCACCTTATGAAGGTGGGCATCGCGTGCCGCTGTTCATGCATTGGCCCGGTGGTGGTTTCACGGAAAAGCAAGAGGTGCACGAACTCACCGCAAATATTGATCTGCTCCCAACGCTGATAGATCTCTGTGATCTCGAAGTCTCCTCAAATGCGAGTTTCCACGGCACAAGCATCGTCCCGTTGTTGAGAAATGAGACGGAGACGTGGGAAGAACGGGTTATCGTTACCGATTCGCAGCGCGTCGAAAATCCGATTAAATGGAAAGATAGCGCGACGATGTCGCAACGGTGGCGACTCATCAACGGAAAAGAACTCTACGATATTCAAGCGGATCCCGGGCAACAACACGATATAGCAGATGCGCATCCAGAGGTTGTCGCAGAACTCCGTGAACATTATGAGGCGTGGTGGAAATTGGTTTCAAAGCGGTTTGATGAGGATTGTCCAATTGTCGTCGGCACGCAAAGCGAACCTGTTACGTGTATCACAACGCACGATTGGCACGGAGAATCACACGCATGGAATCAGGGGATGATTCGTCGCGGCATGGAGTGCAACGGTTATTGGGCGATTGAGGTGCCGGAAGATGGACAGTACAGTTTTGAGCTGCGTCGGTGGCCCTACGCCGAAGACAGGGCGATAACGGATGGCATTCCGGGTGAGCATATTGATCTCTATAATGGTGGAAAGGCGTTGGCATTAACAACAGCACAAATTCGCGTTGGAAACCAGACGGCTACACAAGCCATTTCACCGGATGCAAAAGGCGTGACGTTTACATTCGACCTCACCGCCGGTCAGACACGTATGCACACTGAGTTTGCTGATGAAACTGGCGAATTGGCAATTGGGGCGTATTATGTGTATGTGAAACGGGTAATCTAAGATATGGGGTTACTGGTAAACAGGAGAGGTTGCCACGCGAGAGAATAAACGTTCTAATTCATTCGTTGACACACCGAGAATCATTTCAAGGTCCGTGTGCGTTAACCCAAGTTGTTGGACACCGAGGCTCTCTTCAAAGTCGTCTCGCGTTAGCCCAAAATCTTTGTATCCCTGAATGATAATTTCGAGATACCATCTTGACGGAGGTTCCGAATTGTCAGACGCTTCTTTCATCCTGTAGAACATGACATTGTCTTGATAATATTTACCATAGTAATTGGGGTAACCTTCGTACGTATCAAGCGCAACTTCATGGTCTCCTGTAATTTCCCAGAGTCCACCGTGAACGATACATCCTTCTGCGGGGATAATATCAGCGTGGTAGTTAAAAACAAGGCGGAAACCCTTGAGTTGGAACTTCCCTATACGAGTGATATTGGGGCACCGTTGTTGCGTTTGAGAAACGTTCATGTTCGAGCCATACGCAAAATATTGCATCGGTGCCTCCTGCTGTGAAGCGGTCCCCAAACAAAGCGAAGGGACCGCAAAATCATTGCTATTCTGCCTTCAGTTTTCCCCAGAGTACAGAGAGCTTGTCCGACGGTTCTACAGCGAAAGCAGTGAAATCGATACCATCGTTCATAATACCCTGAACTTCATCTTCAGTGAGCGCATCGTTGAAGAGACCCACCTCGTCCATAATAGTGGCGGAGAGGAAACCTGTCCCTCTATCGGTAGCGAGCCATGCTGTCTGATCCTGGTCTTGGAGTTGGAACTTCGGTACCTTTTGTGACACCTTTTCTTCGCCATCAATGTAGATTTTGCAGGTTTCTCCGTCGTAGACATTGGCGACATGATACCATGTGTCCGCCTTGACGGTCACGCCACTGGCGACATCCCAGGTGTTCGTCCAACTACGCATGAGATTCCCACCGTTTTTGTATGGGACATAGCGGTTGTTGCTCTGATCCCATATAGAGAAATAGTTCTGTTGACCGCCGATGTCGGTAAAGTTTAGCCACAAGATGAAAGTCACTTTATCTTCGATAATGCCTTTGCCGAGCGGAATTGTAACGGTTCCACCCTTCTTGATCTCAAGGGCACCATCAAACTTGCCTTCCTCCCATTTTCCATTGGTAATCGTACCTTTACGTCCGTGTTCAGACGCGTCTTCAGCGACATCGCCTTTGCCCTCATCCAATAGCCAGATCCCGACAATTCTATCCGAATCAATCTCGGCTTGACTGTAACTGACTACGAGGCATAGCACGAGCATCGTGCAGAGCAATATTTTCACACTCATAGGTTTGCACTCCTTTTTTCTTGTGCGGAAAATCGTGACCACAGTTTGACACTACTAAAAATGTGATCGGTATATTAATTACATTAGACATATTGAGTGTGTTGCAAGTTTAATCTGATTTTTCAGCGTTCTCTTCTCCGGATTTTAATTTGACAGCGGACAAAAATTAGGGTATACTATAATTGCTCGCCGGGATGCTGGAATTTGGTAGACAGGCTAGGTTCAGGGTCTAGTGTGCATTACGCGCGTAAGGGTTCGAGCCCCTTTCCCGGCATCTATGAAATATTGTGTAGGCACGCTATCCACGCGTGCCTATTTACTTTATTCTTTTTTCAATGTCTCCGGTACCAGCCACAAGAAAATCCCGACCGCGAGATAACCGATGCCTCCTAACGCGAAGCCAGAATAACTTAACCCAAACAAATCGGCAATATTGCCGACGATAACGGGTCCTGCTGAGCCGCCGAAATCTCCTGTGAGCCGCCACAAACCTAAGAACTCGCCAGTCCCCTCTTGCGGTGCTAAATCAGCACCAAGGGTCATCATTGTTCCCGAAGCGATACCATTACCGAGTCGCATCAAAATCGCTGCAAGCAGCAACCACATAAATGTACCTGTAAACGGCATCAATACCATTCCGGTGGCAAAGATGCAAATCCCAGGGACTGTCGCATATCTCCGACCAAATCGGTCCATCATAAAGCCAGCAAGCGGAAACATTGACATGTCTACCGCTGAAGATACCATGACGACCGAGCGGACCTGTTGCGTTGTTAATCCGACAACCTCGTCGGCATAGAGTGGGATGATGATATGACACCCACGGCGTAGCGTTTGGACGCATACCTGCCCGACTCCTGCTGTAGCGAGCAGTCGTGCATGCTGACGCGATATCTGGAGAAGGTGTTTTAGATAGGGAATTTTCTTATCGGTTGTTTCACTTCGGCGGCGGTGTGTCTTTGGAATGAAGAAAAAACAGAGGAAAAGGTTCAGCAACACAATTCCCGCATAGATAAAGAAGGGCAGGCGTAAGTTTACACCGAGGAAGATAGAAAAGAATTGTCCTGCGAAGGTCCCCATCCGGTTTACACCACCGAACAGGGCAATCGCTCTCCCGCGATTCGCTATCGGAATTACGTCTGTCATATAAGCGTGCCGGGCAAGCATCCACAATGCATTCCCGACCCCGCCGATCAACTGTGCACCGATAAGTTGGAAAAAATTCGTTGCCGCACCCATACCGACAGTTGACACGCCTATCATCACTAAGCCGACCAGCATTGACGGTTTGCGTCCGAGTCGTTCTACTAAAATACCCGCCGGGATGTTTCCAAGTACACCGACAGCAAGGACAACTGTTGTTAACGTATAGGATAACTCAAACGATTTAACGTAAATTGAGAGCGTTGGTGAAACAATGCCTCCACCTGTCGCCAGCAAAAACGCTGGAATGTAGATGGGGAGAATCAACGAGACTCGGCTAAATTTAGGGTTGTTCAATTTTGGGTGCCTTTCAGCACAGATAGCTTTTTAGCACACCTCATTTTTAAAAAACAGTGAGCAAAGCGTCCACATAGCAGGCATGGGTTGCCTCATCAAACAGGATAAACTGAATCGTCGCTGGCACAGTGTCACTCTGGAGCACAAGTTTTTTCACCGCAGTCAGTGCAACGACTGCCGCTTTCTCCGTTGGGTATCCATAGATACCGGTGCTAATCGAAGGAAAAGCAATGCTTTGAATGTTGTTTTTTATAGCGAGTCGGAGACTCTCCTTATAACAACTCGCAAGCAGTTCTGCTTCACCTGAATTACCGCCTTCCCACACCGGTCCAACGGTGTGAATCACATATTTCGCGTGAAGGTTACCGCCTGGGGTGATGACCGCTTTGCCAGTAGGACAACCGCCTTCACGTCTGCGGATTTCTGCGCATGCCCCCTCAATTGCGTTCCCACCAGCGCGCCGTATCGCGCCGTCTACACCGCCACCGCCGATGAGTTCGCTGTTCGCTGCATTCACGATGGCATCAACCTGAGCTTTCGTGATATCGCCTTGAATCATTTCCAAGTCTGTTTGTTTAATCTGCTTGTTCATTAGACTATCTCCGTATGGTTACCGATGCCTCTGAATGAGACCTATCCTATGCAGCTCCTGTAAAATAAAAGGCTCTACAGGTGTATCGCTTTTTAATTCCGCGTAGCCAATACTTTGATCGGTGCAGAAACGTTGCATATTGTTGCAAAATGCCTGCTGTTGATCCCGATATTGTGCGAGGATTTCTGCATTAATCGTGACGGCTTTCGTTTCACCTGTTTCGGCATCTTCCACCAACCAATCCGCGCCAGTAGGAGTGTTTTCCAAGTGTGTTTGTGGGGCCATCTCTTCTGGGCTTATCAAATGGATAACTGTGAGGGAGAACCCGCGTCCTAAGAGTAATTTGAGCCCATCGGCGTAGCCGTTCGGATCCAAAAAATCTGAAAGTATGACGCCCACGCCAGCACGTCGTTGGTACATAGGAAGTTGCTTAAGGCATTCCGTTAGCCGCGTTTGCCCGGATGCTGTCATTGCGTTGAGTGCTTTCGTTAACCGGGGGAATTGCGATTTGCCTGTCGTTGGTGGCAGCGTTGGCGAGAGTCGTTCAGCACAAGTGTAGACTGCAACGCTGTCAGCGTGTGCTAAAGCGATATAACCCAACGCCGCGGCGATCTGCTTAGCGCACGTCAATTTGGTAGGCGATCCAAATTCCATGGAACGGCTATTGTCAATGAGTAGCACAAGTGATAAGTCTTCGTCAGTGTGGAAGAGTTTGATAAAGAGTCTGTCTAACCGTGCGTAAATGTTCCAGTCGACATGTCGCAGATCATCGCCGGGTTCATAAACACGATAGTCAGCGAATTCCATACCTGTGCCGCGATTGAGGCTTCGCCGTTCGCCTCTGAATTTGCCGCGGAACATATGCTTCGATCGCATGTAGAAGGGGTCAAGTCGTTTCAGAAATTGTGGTGTAAGAAGCATCGTTACAAGTATTTGGAATAGCAGAGAAACGGGTATACGAGGCACGGAAATCTCGCCTTATAATTAGGTCAATAGTATAGCACAGTCTGTGAAAAAAACACAAGAATTTTTCATATTTAATTTGACATCTGCCCAAAGATAGTGTATAATTTTAACTACCGAAGCGGACGTAGAACGCAACAGGCAAGCGTCCATTGCGTCCCTCAATGAAGTCTCCAATATTGCCGTTATTGCCTGTAAATTGAGAGTATGTATCCCTTTCGGGGCGTAGCGCAGCCCGGCTAGCGCGTCTGCTTTGGGAGCAGAAGGTCG